>NZ_JAAHHZ010000107.1:0-20381 GCF_010672005.1 Moorena sp. SIO4A5
TTCCTCAAACCCTTGCTGTTCTAAGATCCGAAGTTACCTGTGCCCTTGTTTAAGGTTATTATGTCAATTGTCTCAGATTGACTTCATGGTACTCTCAGATTTTGGCATAACAATTGGCGTGGATAGTGAGCAGAAGCAGATTGGGCTATGAAGAATTCAGTGCGAGCTTCTGAATTAGGACTCAAATGGGTTGACCAGGCTAGACGCCTGAAAAGATGGAACAAAACCGCAGAAGTTTGGTGTAGCAGTGCCTTCACCTCTAGGGCAACCTTAAACCGATTTTGGGCCAGACAACCGATTCGCTGTGACAACTTCATTGCTATTTGTAGTGCTGTAGGGGTTGATTGGGAAAAGGTTGTTGAGCCAGATCAGATTAAGCGAGATCAAATCAATAACGGCAAGAGTCCCAATCTAGCTCAAATTAGACGTGTTGATTGGGGACAAGCACCAAAGCTAAGAGATTTCTACGGTCGTACTGAAGAACTCAACACCCTACAGCAATGGATTCTTCAGGACAACTGCCGCCTGGTGACACTTCTAGGGATGGGGGGAATTGGTAAAACCTCTGTGGCTGTGACCTTAGCCCATCTTCTGGAAGATAAATTTGAGTTTGTGATTTGGCGCACTCTACGCAATGCCCCTCCCCTAGAAGAACTGCTGGCAGACCTGATTCAATTTCTGTCTCGACAGCAGGAAACCAATTTACCCTCCTCTGTGGATGGCAAAATTCTGCGATTGATTCAGTATTTACAACGGGGGCGTTGCTTGCTAGTTCTAGATAATGTTGAGTCGATTCTGCAAAGTGGCGATCGCACCGGTATTTATCGAGAAGGATATGCTGAATACGGTGAGCTGCTCAGAAGTATTGGTGAAACCGCCCACCACAGCTGTCTATTACTGACGTCTCGGGAGCCACCCCAGGACTTGATTATCCTGGAGGGGGAAAACTTACCCATTCGCTGCTTCCCACTCAAAGGGTTATCAGACACCGATGGACAGGAAATCCTGAAGGAAAAAGGAAATTTTGCTGGGGATGACACCCAGTGGCTGACCGTGATTGAGCACTATGCTGGCAATCCTTTAGCCTTAAAAATGGTGGCTTGTGTGGTCAGAGACTTTTTTTATGGCAATATTGCTCAGTTCCTGAATTTTTTAAAGCAAGGCTCATTCATTTTTGATGATATTCGGGATTTGCTAGACCGGCAGTTTCAGCGCCTGAGTGCTACACAACAAGACCTGATGTACTGGCTAGCTATTAATCGCGAACCGGTTTTTTTTAAGGAGTTGGAACAGGACGTTGTCTGCCACCGATGCGCTCCTGACATTTTACAGTCTTTAGGGTCTCTACAACGGCGCTCATTAATTGAGAAAACCTCGGCTGGGTTTACCCAACAACCTGTAGTGATGGAATACATGGTTAATCGATTAATTGAGCAGATTCCTGAGGAAATTACTAGTCAAAATTTTGCTCTGTTGCGCACTCACGCATTAGTCAAAGCCACTGCCCCTGAGTATGTTTGGGATACTCAAGTGTGTCTAATTCTCGAACCGATTATTGAGAGATTACTCGCCAGTTTTGGTTGCACAGAACAGCTCACCAATCACTTGCTAGAAATTATCTCAATGGTGCGCTCCCCAACTTCCACGGTTAAACAAATAACTCAATATACTGCATATATCTGCGGCAATATAATTAATATACTGCGCCAATTACAGGTGGATTTAAGCAGCTATGACTTTTCTAATCTAACAGTTTGGCAAGCTAACCTACAGGGGATTAAATTACACAATGTCAATTTCGCCCATGCTGACTTAACCAGCTCATTATTTACGGAAACCTTAGGAAATATTTTATCAGCAGCATTCAGTCCAGATGGTAAAGTATTAGCAACCTGTGATACAGATTGGAAGGTTCGCCTTTGGCAAGTACCAAGCGGTAAACTAGTTTTGATGTGTGAAGGTCACACCAATTTGGTACGGGACCTTGCTTTCAGCCATGATGGTAAAATTTTAGCTAGTTGCAGTGCGGATCACACCGTTAAGTTTTGGGATGTCAGTGATGGTAAGTGCTTAAACACTTGTACCGGACATAGTAATGAGGTATGTTCAGTCGCTTTTAGTCCAGATGGTAAGACCCTAGTTACTAGCAGTGGCGACCACACCTTGAAAGTCTGGGATATCAAAACTGCAGAATGTCTCAAAACTTGCACCGGACATAGCAGTTGGGTTAGATCCGTTGCCTTTAGTCCAGATGGTAAGACTATAGCCAGTAGCAGTGATGACCACACGGTGAGATTCTGGGATAGTGGCACTGGTGAATGCCTGAACACTGGCACTGGACATAGGGATTGCGTTGGGTCAGTGGCATTCAGCAGTGACGGGAAAACCTTAGCCAGTGGCAGTGCCGACCACACGGTGAAGTTTTGGGAGGTAAGCACAGGTCGCTGCTTAAGAACTTACACAGGACATAGTAGTGGTGTCTACTCAGTGGCCTTTAGTCCAGATGGCAAAACCCTGGCTAGTGGCGGTGGCGACCACATCGTTAGGCTCTGGGATACTAGCACCAATGAATGTTTGAAAACCTTGCATGGACACAGCAATCAGGTATTTTCAGTGGCCTTTAGTCCTTATGGAAAAACCTTGGTTTGTGTGAGTTTAGACCAAAAGGTGAAGCTGTGGGATTATCAAACCGGTCAATGCTTGAAAACTTGGTATGGACATACGGATTGGGCAATGCCCATCGCGTTTAGTAGTGACGGTCACACCCTGGCTAGTGGCAGTAACGACTACACGGTGAGAGTATGGGATTATGATACTGGTAGCTGCATCAGAACTTTGCCCGGACATACTGACTTTGTCTATTCAGTGGCATTCAGTAGTGACAGGAAAACCTTAGCCAGTGGCAGTACAGACAATACGATCAGGCTGTGGGATGTCAGCACAGGTCGCTGCATGAGAACACTGCATGGCCATACTGATTGGGTATTTTCAGTGGCATTCAGTAGTGACGGGAAAACCTTAGCCAGTGGCAGTGCCGACCACACGGTCAAGCTGTGGGATGTCAGCACAGGTCACTGCATCAGAACGTTTCAAGAACATACCGATAGACTATGTTCAGTAGCATTCAGTAATGACGGGAAAACCTTAGCCAGTGGCAGTGCCGACCACACGGTGAGGCTATGGGATTGTGAGACCGGAAGCTGTGTAGGAATTTTGCGCGGACATAGTAATCGAGTCCACTCGGTCGCCTTTAGTCCCAATGGTCAGCTCTTGGCTAGTGGTAGTACAGACCACACGGTGAAGCTGTGGGATATTGGTGAGAGTAAGTGCTGCAAAACCTTGATGGGACATACCAATTGGGTATTGTCAGTTGCTTTCAGTCCCGATGGGAAAACCCTAAGCAGTGGCAGTGCTGACAAAACGGTCAGACTTTGGGATGTTTCCACAGGGGAGTGCCTTGACATTTGCACCGGACATAGCCATCTGGTCTCTTCAGTCGCCTTCAGTGTAGATGGTCAAATTATGGCCAGTGGGTCTCAAGACCAAACCGTAAGACTAAAGGATGTAGAAACAGGGGAGTGTTTGAAAATTCTGAGAACTCCTAGACTCTATGAAGCTATGAATATTACTGGAGTTAGAGGGTTAACTGAAGCACAGAAAGCAACTCTGAAAACGTTGGGGGCGATGGGATGAAGTTAGAAGTTAGAAGTTAGAATTTAGAATGTAGAATTGAGAATTGAGACTTGAGACTTGAGACTTGAGACTTGAGACTTGAGAATTGAGAATTGAGAATTGAGACTTGAGACTTGAGACTTGAGACTTGAGACTTGAGACTTGAGACTTGGATTTTTTTTCAGGCTTCAGGCTTCAGGCTTCAGGCTTCAGGCTTCATTATTCATTCTTAATTCTTAATTCTTAATTCTTAATTCTTAATTCTTAATTTATTCCATGAATAATGACCAATCAACGTGCAGACTACGATAATCCATGGAAAGAGGCAATTTCCTTATATTTCCAACCCTTTATGGCATTTTTATTCCCCGAAATTGAGGAAAATATTGACTGGGACAAAGGCTATGAATTTCTGGACAAGGAATTCCAACAGATAGCTCGGGATGGGGAAATTAGCACTAGGGAAGCAGACAAATTAGTTAAGGTTTGGCGCAGGGATGGCCAGGAAACCTGGGTATTAATTCATGTGGAAGTCCAAAGTCAATACGAATCCGTGTTTGCTGAGAGGATTTATGTGTACAATTACCGCATTTTTGACAAATATCGGCGTCAAGTAGTCAGTTTAGCTGTTTTAGCTGATGAAAGCAGATCCTGGCGACCGAATGAATACAGTTACACTATTTGGGGGTGTGAGGTGTTGTTGCGCTTCCCGATTGTGAAACTGCTGGATTATTCGTCCCAGGTGTTGGAAGAAAGTAACAATCCGTTTGCTGTAATTGTGGCAGCTCATCTGGCCAATCAGCAAACTAAACAAGATGTTGAGCAACGATATCAGATTAAATTACGAGTTGCTAAACGTTTGTATCAACGGGGCTATGGCAGGCAAGATATCCTAGAGTTATTCCGGTTAATTGATTGGCTAATTAGTTTACCGGATAACTGGCAAACCGGCTTTACAGAAGAAATTAGACGTTATGAACAGGAGAGTAGTATGCGTTACGTTACTAGTTTTGAACGCCTTGCTCGTCAAGAGGGGGTTATACAAAAGGGTCGAGAATCTTTGCTGGAAGTACTTCGGGTTCGTTTTGAAGATGTGCCTAGGGAGTTGGTGGAAACAATCAACCAAATTAAAGATGACTCGATGTTGACAATGTTGCACAGACAGGCAATTACCATTGCTTCTGTAGAGGAGTTTATGGTTGTGGTTAATCAGCAGCTAGCTTCTGGTGAGCAAAGTTCTTAGGTGCGCTTGACCCATTAAGAATTAAATTCGCCACGGGTCGCACCTCAGGATACTTAAAATTTGATAAATTCTTGGAATGGTGAATTTAGAATGAAGAATTAATAATTTAGAATTGGAAATTTATAATTACAAATTTATAATTCTTCCTTCACCATTCTGCCTTCTCAATTCTACATTCTTCATTCTTTAAACTTTAACCTTTGAGCAGAGTCGATTCAATAAATCCTTTGGAATTGCTTCAAAATTTTCTAATAGAAAGTCCATTAACGCGAGATGATGTAAGGAATCGACACTGGGAGATTTATAGCGAGCACCTTGGGCGAGCCAGGAGTTTACAGCGTAAGTTGAGCGGTAGCAGATGTTACCGATGTCTTCTTGGTTAACTTGCCATTTGCCATAAAACTCTTGGGGGGTCATGGACAATGGGCAGTAGCTGTATAGATCGATCAGGATTCGCTCTCGCTCAGTGATGGGACGAGGATAGGAATGTGGGCGTGTGGATTGGCTCCTGGCAAGTTGGGCAAGGCGGTCTAGGGCTCGCTGACACTTAATCAGATGGTCATTTGAGCGATTTGTTGGCATGATATAGTTACCTCACACATAGCTTGTGACTGGGGACTAGAGCCGCGCTTTAGCGTGCAACTGGGAAGCGCGGCTCTTTGTCCACAAATGCTAGGGAAATATTGGACATCTTTATTATTACTAATATCTCGGGAAATGTCAAGGAAAATTTTAAAATTGCAATATTTTTTTACAATTACAAAAAAATGTTTAGTTTGGGGTTTTATCTATAAATAATATGTAAACAATCAGCAGTCATCAGTCAGCTATCAGCTATCATAAATAGCTTACAATAATATCAATTGTTTGAGGTAATTTATTCCTGGTTTTTAGGGAACTGATAGCAACGATTAAGGAGTAGTAAATCCCTACTCCCTACTCCCTACTCCCTACTCCCTATTCCCTATTCCCTATTCCCTATTCCCTATTCCCTATTCCCTATTCCCTATTCCCTATTGCTGGTAATCTCTCTAATTGCTGCTAAATTGGGATAGGGTAATACACTATCCATGGCTAGCCAAAGTAAGTACTCGATATTTCCGGCGGGGCCAGTAATGGGAGAGGAGATTAATCCTTTGTACTGCCAACCCAGCTGTTTGGCGGATTCTAGAACGTTTGCGATCGCATCCGCACGGTGATTGGGGTCCCTGACTACTCCCTTTTTCCCGACACGGTCACGACCAACTTCAAACTGAGGCTTGACTAGGAACACTACCTCACGGGGAGGGGATAGCAGTTGCCACAGAGCAGGAAGAATTTTGGTTAAGGAAATAAAGGAGACATCCACTACCCCTAAATCAGCATAGACTTGACCCTGATTCGGGACTGGTGAAACACCGTACAAGTCGGCTGGCTGAAGATAGCGTAAGTTAGTACGTTCTTTCAACACCACCCGCTGGTCATTGCGCAGACTCCAGGCTACTTGTCCATATCCCACATCAACACCATAAACCTGTTTTGCTCCAGCTTTTAGCAAGCAGTCGGTAAAGCCACCGGTGGAAATGCCACCATCTAGGCAAATGCGTCCGTTTACTGAAATTCCAAATACCTCCAAGGCTTTGGCAAGTTTTTGCCCTCCTCTGGATACAAAAGGGGGTTTCTCTTTGACCTGAATCTGAGCGGTGGTCTTAATTTCAGTGCCTGGCTTATCTAATATTTGTCCATCTACCATGACTTCACCCGCACGAATCAGCACCTGAGCTCGCTGTCGTGATTCACACAGGTTACGGTCTACTAATAATTTGTCGAGTCGTTGTTTAACCAATGGGATTGGAAGGTTAGGAGGTTAGGAGGTTAGGAGGTTGAAGGTTGAAGGTTGAAGGTTAGAGGGTTTGAAGGTTGAAGGTTGTAAGGTTGAAGGTTAGGAGGTTGAAGGTTAGGAGGTTGAAGTTAGTGCGTAGGGTGCGTTAGGGAGGGGCGAGCCCTAATTTTCCGCCTCGTAGCCAGTGTTGGGATAGCCCGTCCCGTAACGCACCGCCACCTTTGGAATAGTCCGCCTCGTAGCCAGTGTTGGGATAGCCCGTCCGATTGTAACGGGCAAGATGCCCATTCCACCCACCGGGTCAAACAGCAAACATGAGATTCACCCTTCCCAACAGCCTTATCCCTAGTGACTGCACTTGTGATCTGTTTGCAGTCTACCACTGAGATACTGTGGTTTGGGTTGTTGTGTGACTTTCGCTGGTGCAGAAACTAGAATCGAGTACTAAATGCGATCGCGTAGCGTAGCCCAAAGGCTATAGTCACCCAGTCCCATCACTGAGTCGAACGTACCTAAGCCAATTCATGGATGTTCATTTATTTTATCAGAGTTAATCTGGATTACAAATAATTTTTCTGTATTTGTTCCTTGTATTCCTAGTTAATCTCGCCTATTTTTCACTCAGTAAGATATGGAATCTATGTCTGCTTTAGCTATTGTCACTCTTGCTTTTATCGGTACGAAAGCTGCGGAAACTACAGTAGAAAAGTTCACTGAGGCAGCCCTATAAAAAGTTAATCTACTGCGCCATAATATTATTGATAAGTTAAGTAGTAATCCCAGGGCTGAATTAGCTTTACTAGCTGCTCAAGATGGTTCACAGGCTGATGTACAGGTTGTATCTGACTATTTGCAAGAGGCGATGGCAGAAGATTATCAATTTGCTCAGGATATTCAAGCATTAGCAAGAGAAATCCATAATTTGAACCAAGTGGAAGGGGAAAATTGGCAAGTATCTGGTGGTGAAGTCAATTACAACAAGGTATCTGGTGGTGAAGTCAATAACAACAAGGATAATAAATCTCCTGTGATTCAAGGTGGTAGTGGTCATACAGTAACCATTAACTACAATAATCCTCCGGAACATTAGCCGAAGTCGCCTGGGGAGCAGGTTAAACAAATCCAAATTATCAATTATTACCATTACCAAAAGGAAAGCAGCACTACTCCCAAAGATTTAGATCAATCTACAGCAAGTGACAACCTACCATGCCCTTATCAAGGGTTGTTTCACTTTAGTCCCAAGGAAGCGGAATATTTCTTTGGGCGTGATGTTTTTATAGAAGAACTATTCCAAGCGACTCAAACTCGTAACTTTATTCCCGTATTGGGGGCATCAGGTAGTGGAAAATCCTCTGTAGTTCTAGCGGGATTAGTGCCGAAATTAGTAAAAGCCGGACATTGGCAATTTACCCATTTTCGTCCTGGAAAAGACCCTTTTCTGGCTCTAGCTCAAGCCTTGGTTCCTCTCTACGTGCCGAACCTGGATGAAACTGACCGCATGGCTCAAGCTCGTAAATTAGCGGGATATTTTCAAAATCGTACAGTTCTATTATCCGATGTCTTTGCCACAATTCATCAGAATCATCCTAACCATAGAATTTTACTAATTGCTGACCAATTTGAAGAACTCTACACCCTGTGTAGGGATCAGAAAACCCGTCGTCTATTTCTCGATACCCTCTCCAACACATTTCAATCTTGCCCTGAACAATCTTCTTCATCAACGGTGTTAGTAACCACCATGCGGGCAGATTTTTTAGGGAATGTGTTGTCCTATCCTCCCTTAGCAGATGTCTGGCGCAAGGTGAATGTTCAAATCCGTTCCATGAATCCAGAGGAACTCAGAGACGTAATTGAAAAGCCAGCCCAAAAAGTAGGGGTTAGTTTTGAAAGCGGACTGGTGGAACGCATTCTCAAAGATGTGGATAAAGAACCAGGGAATTTACCTCTGTTGGAATTTGCCCTAACTGAACTTTGGAAAAAACGCACCAGCAAACAATTAACCCACCAAGCCTATGAAGAAATCGGTGAAGTTTCTGGTGCTTTAACCAGCTATGCTGATCGGGAATTTAGTAAACTTCAGCCAGAGGAACAAGAACGGGTAAGGCGGATATTTATTCAATTAGTACGTCCCGGTGAAGGTACAGAAGATACTAGACGAGTCGCCACCAAAGTAGAATTAAAGGAGACCAACTGGAAATTAGTTAAACGATTAGCAGATGCCCGGTTAGTGGTTACCAGTCGCACCGTTGTCACCAGTGCTAAAAATGCTGAACAAGAAACCGTGGAGGTAGTTCATGAGGCTTTAATTCGTAACTGGGGGCAACTGAAAGCATGGATGGAAACAGACCGAGAATTCCGTGCTTGGCAAGAAAGAATCCGAGCTACTATGGGTCACTGGCAGGAGATGAACCGGGATAAGGGACTGTTATTGCGGGGAGCTGCTTTAGTCCAGGCACAGGAAAAACTTAAAGAACGTCGGGAGGAACTATCCGAAGCTGAAGAAGAGTTTATTGGCTTGAGTCAGAAATACCAAAAACGCCAGTTTCAAAGCATTATAGGATTTGTAACAATAGTATTTGTAGCAATTTCTGGACTAGCAGTAGTTGCTGTTTGGCAAAGGGATGAGGCACTTATCGCTGAAAACAATGCAAATCTCAAAGCTGACATTGCAGGGTTAAAGTCTCGTTTAGTCTCAGGAGAGGAAACCTTAGATGTTCAGTTGGATGCAATTGAAGTAAATCAAGAATTGCAGGAAGCAAAGAAACCAACGACAGATATTTTGATAGCAGGTGCAAACTTGCTACAAGAGGCTCTCTCTCAACCAAGAGAGATTAACCGTTTGACTGGCCATCAGAGTGATGTCCGTCATGTCACCTTCAGCCCGGATGGGAAATACCTCGCTTCTGCTAGTAGTGACAGTACCGTAAAATTGTGGACAGCACAGGGGAAATTAGTGGACACCTTGAGTGGCCATCAGGGTGAGGTCAATCATGTCAGCTTCAGCCCAGATGGGAAATACCTCGCTTCTGCAAGTAGTGACGATACCGTGAAATTGTGGACAGCACAGGGCAAATTGCTCGACACCTTAACTGGCCATCAAAGTTCGGTCACTCATGTCACCTTCAGTCGAGATGGTAAATACCTCGCTTCTGCTAGTGGGGACAATACCGTGAGATTGTGGACAGCACAGGGCACATTGCTGCACACCTTAACTGGCCATCTCAGAGAGGTCTATCATGTCACCTTCAGTCCGGATGGTCAATACCTCGCTTCTGCTAGTGGGGACAAGACCGTGAAATTGTGGACAGCACAGGGCAAATTGCTCGACACCTTAACTGGCCATCAGGCTTGGGTCAAGCATGTCACCTTCAGTCCGGATGGTCAATACCTCGCTTCTGCTAGTGGGGACAAGACCGTGAAATTGTGGACAGCACAGGGCAAATTAGTGGAGACCTTGAGTGGCCATCAGGGTAATGTCAATCATGTCACCTTCAGTCCGGATGGGAAATACCTCGCTTCTACAAGTTATGACAAGACCGTGAAATTGTGGACAGCACAGGGCAAATTGGTGGAGACCTTAACTGGCCATCAGGGTAATGTCAATCATGTCACCTTCAGCCCGGATGGGAAATACCTCGCTTCTGCTAGTGGGGACAATACCGTGAAATTGTGGACAGCACAGGGCAAATTGGTGGACACCTTAACTGGCCATCAGGCTTGGGTCAATCATGTCACCTTCAGTCCGGATGGTCAATACATCGCTTCTGCTAGTTATGACAATACCGTGAAATTGTGGACAGCAGAGGGGAAATTGGTGGACACCTTGACTGGCCATCAGAATTTTGTCACTCATGTCACCTTCAGTCCGGATGGTCAATACCTCGCTTCTGCTAGTGGGGACAATACCGTGAAATTGTGGACAGCACAGGGCAAATTGCTCGACACCTTGACTGGCCATCAGAATTTTGTCAATCATGTCACCTTCAGCCCGGATGGTCAATACCTCGCTTCTACAAGTGAGGACAATACCGTGAAATTGTGGACAGCACAGGGCAAATTGCTGCACACCTTCACTGGCCATCAGGGTAATGTCAATCATGTCACCTTCAGTCCGGATGGTCAATACCTCGCTTCTACAAGTGAGGACAATACCGTGAAATTGTGGACAGCACAGGGCAAATTGCTCGACACCTTGACTGGCCATCAGGATTTTGTCACTCATGTCACCTTCAGCCCGGATGGTCAATACCTCGCTTCTACAAGTTATGACAAGACCGTGAAATTGTGGACAGCACAGGGCAAATTGCTCGACACCTTGACTGGCCATCAGGATTTTGTCACTCATGTCACCTTCAGTCGAGATGGTAAATACCTCGCTTCTGCTAGTTATGACAATACCGTGAAATTGTGGACAGCACAGGGCAAATTGGTGGAGACCTTGAGTGGGCATCAGGGTGAGGTCGATCATGTTACCTTCAGCCCGGATGGTCAATACCTCGCTTCTGCTAGTTGGGACAACACCGTGAAATTATGGACGCAAGAGGGCAAATTGGTGGAGACCTTAACTGGCCATCAGGGTTTTCTCACTCATGTCACCTTCAGCCGAGATGGTAAATATCTCGCTTCTGCTAGTAGTGACAATACCGTGAAATTGTGGACGCAAGAGGGGCAATTGGTTGGAACCTTGAGGGGGCATCAGGGTAATGTCAATCATGTCACCTTCAGCCAAGATGGTAAATATCTCGCTTCTGCTAGTTTGGACAAGACCGTGAAATTGTGGAACTTTAACCGAGATGAACTCCTTAAATACGCTTGTAAAGGGGTGAATGACTACCTAAAAAATCACCCTTATGTTAGTGAAAAGGAGCGCCATCTTTGTGGGGTGGAAGCTTCTGCAACAGTTTTACTTTTACAAGGGGAAGAATTAGCAGAGAATGGTAAGATTAATGAGGCGATTACTCAATTTGAAAAAGCCTTAGAACTTGACCCTAGTTTAGAGTTTGACTCTCAGACAAGAGCAAGAAAACTTGCAGCAAAATTTTTTGTTAGTGAAGGGGAAGAATTAGCAGCTCAAGGTAAAGTTGATGAGGCATTATCAAGCTACAACAAAGCTCAAGAACTAGATCCTAATTTAGAAATTTCTGCCAATTCTTGGAATGCACTCTGTTGGGATGGTAGCCTGTATAACCAAGCTGATAAAGTAATGTTTGCCTGTGAAAAAGCTGTTGAACTCGCACCAGATGAAGGATATATACAGGATAGTCGGGGTTTGGCTAGGGCCTTAACAGGTAATATTAAAGGTGCGATTGAAGACTTTGAGGTGTTTATCGCCTGGACAGATAATGAGAAGGAGAAAGCACAACGACAGGGTTGGGTTGACGCTCTCAAGAATGGTGAAAATCCTTTTACAACAGAGGTGTTAGAAAGTTTACAAGAAACCCGATACCCGAAAGCCCCGTCTCTTTAGAGCGGGGATGAAGGGTCGCAGCGGTCTTTAGCCGCCGTGAGAAATATTTCTGAAATAATCCGGAGTTTTACTCCAAGTATGGTAGAATAAAATAGAAGCGGTAGAGGTCGATAACCGATGATCATTCTTGAGTTTAAAGCCAAAGGGAAAAAGTCTCAGTACTCAGCCATAGATGAGGCTATTCGGACAGTTAAATTTATCCGAAACAGCTGTATCCGTTTGTGGATGGATAACAAAGGGACGAATAAATTTGACCTTAGTAAGTACAGTAAAGTACTGGCTCATCAATTCCCTTTTGCTAATGAGTTAAACTCTACAGCCCGTCAGGCTGCGTCGGAAAGAGCATGGTCATCGATTGTCCGCTTCTATGACAACTGTAAGAAAAAAGTACCTGGAAAGAAAGGGTTTCCCCGTTTTCAAAAGCACTGTAGATTCGGCGTAGCCGACGCTGCGCGAACGGTTGAGTACAAACAGTCGGGATGGAAACTATCTCCTGATAAGAAGTCAATCACCTTCAGCGACAAGAAAGGCATAGGGAAGCTCAAACTCAAGGGCACTTGGGATTTATGGCGCTTCGACAAGAAACAAATTAAGCGGGTTCGGATAGTCAAAAGAGCTGATGGCTACTATATTCAATTCTGCGTTTCAGTTGACGTAGTTGAGGAATTGGAACCATCTAAAAATACCATTGGCTTAGATGTGGGGCTTAAGGAGTTTTACACTGACTCTGACGGCAACTCTGAACCCAATCCCCGGTTCTATAGAACTGGAGAGAAGCGACTAAAGTTTTATCAGCGCCGGGTTTCCCGGAAAAAGAAAGGCTCATCCAATCGTAGGAAAGCCATTAACAGATTAGGTAGACAACATCTTAAAATAAGTAGGCAACGCGAAGAGCACGCAAAGAGACTTGCGCGCCGTGTAATCCGGTCTAACGACTTGGTCGCCTATGAAGATTTAAGAGTCAAAAACTTAGTTAAAAATCACTGTCTTGCCAAGTCTATTAATGATGCAGGTTGGTATCAATTCAGAAAATGGTTGGAGCATTTTGGCAATAAGTTTGGCCGGGCGACCGTAGCAGTTAATCCTGCCTATACAAGCCAAAACTGTTCTGAATGTGGCGAAGTAGTCAAGAAGTCACTATCAACTAGGACTCACGTCTGCAAATGTGGTTGTAAGTTAGATCGTGACCACAATGCCGCTATCAATATCCTGAAAAGAGCCTTGGGTACGGTGGGGCACACCGGAACCTGGATCCTCGATCCAAACACTTCGGGAGATTTGGCCTCTACTGTTCTTGGTTCCGGCCAGGTTCAGCAAGCCGAATCGTTGAGCGAAGAATCCCCGCGTCTTTAGACCGGGGAGTGTCAAGGTAATAGTAAGCGGTCAGTGGTCAGCAGTCAGCGGTCAGCGGTCAGCTATCAGCCGTCAGCTTATGCGCTATGGACATGCTTAGATTTACGTCGTCCCAGCGTCGAAGCCTGTTCCACGAAAATATTGATAACGGGCATCTTGGTGGAATGGGCATCTTGGTGGAATGGGCATCTTGGTGGAACTGGCATCTTGGTGGAATGGGCATCTTGGTGGAACTGGCATCTTGGTGGAATGGGCATCTTGGTGGAACTGGCATCTTGCCAGTTTCATGCTTATTTTGGGGCGGGCAGGATGCCCACTCTACTGTTATTGATCCGGCGGGCAGGATGCCCACTCTACTGCTATTCATTCTTTTCCCGATTCCCCAAAATCACAAAACCCCGCAAAAATAAACCTTGCAGGGCTTCATGATATTCTATTTGGTGGCGGGAGGCGGATTTGAACCACCGACCTTCGGGTTATGCGTACCAACTACAACTTTCGTTGCCTGGATCTTCCAGTTTGTGGTCTGGACTGTCCCTTCACCCTCGCCTTAAACGTTAGGGTGCCTGCCTAACCAGTCTCTACACCTTCTCCTTTTCGGAGCTTGGCTCGGGATTACCTCGCTACAGGCTTCCCCGAATTTGACAGGTAAACACACGGAGATTTATCTTCGTGCCGCCCATGCTCAAGCTCGCTATTAAGCGTCTAGCTAACTTGATTGTTGAGCCCGACGAGCTACCAGGCTGCTCTATCCCGCGTCGTCTTTTTAAGTATAACACCTAATTTCCAAATGTGGCAAGGGGAAATTGAAAATTTCTCAAATTAGTTCTATCAGTGCTCTGGGAGTAGGGAGTAGGGAGTAGGGAGTAGGGAGTAGGGAATCGGGAATCGGGAGTCGGGAGTCGGGAAAATACAAGCGGGGTGTGGGGAGTAGGGAGTAGGGAATCGGGAATCGGGAGTCGGGAGTCGGGAATCGGGAATCGGGAAAATACAAGCTCGGAGCTATTGGCCCTATTGCTAGCATGCCTATTGCCTTTTTTGCCAATTCCCATATTGACAACCGAGATACAAAAGCTATACAGCGTTTTTCATAACTATCTTCCCACTTCCGACTTCCCTCTTACCTGCTCCCTGCTCCCTGCTCCCTGCTCCCTAAAACCCAAGAATTTGTACCTGACCGAATTGAAAACCGCTATAAGCTCACCCCTCAAGGCATAGATAACTCACCAACCACTTCTAAACGTTTGTATTTACTGAGATTAATAAACATCGACTCCAAGGTATCTGCCACCGAAGGAGTAATCCAAGCCATTTGCTTAAGTAGGGCAATGGCTGCAGCATACTTAGCAGATTTTGCGCCATCGAGGACTTTAATGGCTAGACCCATATTCTGCCCAACGCGACCGATACATTGAACCCCTTGTGCTCCCGATTTACTGACCAGTTCCCCTTCGGATAATCGCATCAGTTCTGTATCAAATCCCCCATCCCCGGACACCATCTGGGGATGACTGATCATGGCGCGCACAATACGCTCCATGGCCAGATTATTACCAGAAGAGAGCAGAGCGTACAATAATGCCATTTGCCGTAGCTGTAAAAAATAAGTCGGAGCGCCACAGTCGTCGTGAGCCAGAATTAACTCTTGCTCCGGCATCTGTAGCAGCTCCGCTACTTGGCTTAAGATTAACATTTGCACGGGATGATTATACTCCAAATAGCTCTTGATTAGCCACTGCCTTTGTTGACAAACAGCCAACATTCCAGCATGTTTACCAGAACAGCAATGCTGGAGTGAGCTTTCCTTACCTGGGGGAATGGGACACTGTAGTGCTGAGGGGTCAACATCACAGCGCCAAAGAATATTAAAGACCTGCCTTACCTGCTCCATCGTGCCGTGATGGGAACTACACATAATAGCCAAGTCTCGGTCGGTGAGATTGTAACGCTCAAGGGTACCTGTGGTAGTTACCGCTAAGGCTTGGAAAGGTTTGAGTGCAGAGCGAATAAATGTTGAGGTTTCTGGGTTACCCGCAACATATAACATCCGTCCCCGGTCATCACAAACAACCGCTTGAGCTGAATGAACTGATTCGATAATGCCTTCCCGTAGTAAACGGACTTCTAAGGCTCGTGTTTGAGTACGTTTTCCCCTGGTCATGGATTAGACTTAAAGCTACCCTATAGCTTAGTTGGAGCAATCGAGCTAGGTGGCTGATAACACATGCCAAATTATGTTGCCACCAATCACGACTATAATCAAAAATCCGAACGTCCAGTGTAAACGTCGCAAAATTGGTTGGAGTTCATAAGAAACAATTAAGCGATCGCGAGCCAAAATTTCTGGAGTTTTTGTCCAGGTTTGACCGTCATACCAGCCTGACTCCTCGTAGACTATGGTTTCTCTGATCAAGCGATCGCCTACATAGAACCAACCCAGGTATAACCGCAGCAAAGTTAAAATCAAGAAGATACTTGCTCCTGCTCCACCACAGAGCAGAAACTTGATTATAGCTTTTTGGGGTGGAAAACTCACGGCTGCTATCGGCCCTGAAATCAGCCAGCTCAACCCCCAAACCCACGCCAGCTTGATCACATAATTTGGTAGTTCCAGCCTTGCCCAGTTAAAAAACCAAGATTCTTTTAGTTCTTGGTATTCATTTATGGGTTGCTGCTCTTCTGGAACAGGACATACATAAACAGGAGATTTCATGATTATTCTTTTGTGAGTGCTGCAATTAGGATGCCTGAAACTCAATCTGCTCCGCGTGGCCCCAGAATGCTTCGAGATTATAGAACTTCCGTTCTTCAGGCAGCAAGATATGGACAATCACGTCACCGTAATCTTGAAGTATCCAGATTCCCTCTGCTTTTCCTGCTGTTCGCACAGGTAAACGGTTCCATGCCTCTTCTACTTGCTGTTCAATCGACTGAGAGATTGCCCTGACCTGTACCCTAGAAAACCCGGTCACAATTACAAAGTAATCTGTGATGTACGATACCTCTGACACCGACAGAATCACAATATCTGCACCCTTGCGGTCATCTGCTGCTTGAGCAACGGTTAGTGCTAACCCATAGCTAGCATCCTGGTGTTCGGTATCAGGGGTTACTAAGGTGGAGGGCTTATTATTTTGATCTCTCATTAAGCGTTTGATTCCTCGCTCTACAAAACAATCTGTTCTAATAGTAATTAAGTTTTCTTGTGGTTAATCACTTGCTGTACAATTCTTTTCATTTCTTTTCGTTGCTTCTTCATTTGATACTCACACTGCTATTGACGAAACGTTCCTGAAAGCTAGGCACATGGGACTTTAGGCATTTACACAATCTGTCTTACAGTCTCTTTTAGCTGTTGTCTTCCTGGACATCTGTTGCGCCCAGTTTCGAGTCAATATCATACGTTTGTGAATGGGACGAGGACTCTCTAGCAGGAATTTTAACGAGTAGTCACAGGCTAACCAAACAGTCTTGTATAGGTCTTGCTTAGAGAGATTTCGTAAGGTTTGTAAATCCGGTGTCTCACCACGACCTGGCTCAATCGTATCAGCAATAAACACCACACAACTGAGGGGTGTCATCCCCTCACGTCCTAAAGTATGAAGAGCGATCGCTTGCAATACTGCTTCATCTTTGACTCCAAATTGCTCTTGGGCAACAATAGCACTGACATCTGCATGCAATAAGTGAGGCGCGGCTTCACAGACTGGATCGACTTCTATGGCATTATCTCTAGCCATTTGCAACAAGCGCTCAGGCTTAAAGCATTTGGCTAGGTCGTGCAACAACCCTGCTTGAGCTGCCTGCTGAGCATTGATATGATGAAGCTCAGCGAGTTCAACGGACATTTGTTCAACTCGCAATATATGCTGTAGCCGAGAAGACGGCACATTATCTGCTAACCAGGTTAACACCTGATCACGCATCACCTTAAAAAGCTCCTAAGACATGTAATTGGTAACAGTCGCTAATTCTTTTTTTAATAAAAATTTAACAACTTTTTTTAAGCTAGCGGACACTAATCGATATTTCTATTAAAACATTTTCTCAAGACTTTAGCAAGAAAATGTTAAAGGAAAGGGAGTAGGGAGTAGGGAGTAGGGAGTAGGGAGTAGGGAGTAGGGAGTAGGGAGTTGTGGAATGAGCATCTTGCCCGTTCCAATTTTCAGGCGGGCAGGATGCCCACCCCACTCATATTCATTCCGCCCCTCAGCAATGCCTGATAGCTGACGGCTGATAGCTGAATGCTTACGAAAAATTCTCACAATTGATTTAGGATTGCTATAGTAATCATTTAAGATTGCTATAGCAAGAAAACCTTAGCCATCAGCTAAATCGGGAAACACTTCTCGGACTGCTGGATGAACCAACTGGTGATTCTGGACATTAACGCCCTTGGCTAGAGCGGGATTATTTTCCAGAGTGCTCAACCCCTGATTGGCCAGACTGAGTACGTAGGGGAAAGTACTATTGTTTAGAGCCACAGCTGATGTACAGGGAACAGCTCCAGGCATATTAGGCACCCCATAGTGAACGACACCCTCCTCGATATAAATGGGATTGGTATGGGATGTGGGTCGTAATGTTTCAATACAGCCTCCCTGATCCACAGCAACATCTACAATCACTGAGCCAGTAACCATTTGTTTGACCAGAGAGCGCGGGACTAAAATGGGAGCACGACGACCAGGGACTAACACTGCCCCAATCAACAGGTCAGCATCAGTAACAGCCGCTTCAATTTCTGCTGAATTGCTGTAGAGGAGTTCAATTCTTGAGCCAAAGATAGTTTCTAAATAACTCAACCGTTGAACATTAATATCAAAAATCTGTACTCTCGCTCCCATCCCCACAGCGATTTTGGCGGCTTCTGTACCGACAACTCCGCCACCAAGAATTACCACCTTACCTGGTTTAACTCCGGGAATACCGCCTAACAGCACCCCTCTTCCCCCCTGCTGACGCTCCAGAAATCTGGCTCCAAATTGTACGGAAAGACGACCAGCAATAATGCTCATCGGGGTTAGCAGCGGTAGGGTGTGGTCTGGGAGTTCTACTGTTTCATATGCGATCGCAATCACCCCCGATTGCAGCAACTGCTCGGTTAAAGGGCGGTCAGCGGCTAAGTGTAGATAAGTAAACAACAGCTGTCCTTTTTGAAGCAAGGGATACTCTGGCGCTAGGGGTTCTTTGACTTTGACTACTAGTTCCCGATTCCAAGCCTCAGCCGCGTCTAAGACAATTTTGGCTCCCTGACGCTGATAGTCTTCATCGGTAAAGCCAGCACCAGTGCCAGCATTAGTTTCAATGAAAACTGTATGACCCGCTTCTTGTAAAACCCTGACACTACTGGGGGTTAATCCCACACGAAATTCCTGATCTTTCGTTTCTTTGGGAACACCTATTTCCATGCTTTTACCTCTTTAGCGTACTGGTGCTGTATTTAAATATGATCTAAATGTTAAAATTAGTAAAGTTAACAAAACTCGCGGAATTCCCCACCCTCTTCCAGGGTGTTGAAGTTACCGTAAGGATAGGGTCGCCTTTATGGTTAGTCGGCTATGCATAAAAGAGGTGCGACCCGTGGCGAATTTAATTACGGGTCAAGCGCACCTTTGGTTAAAACTTTTTGATTAAGGCGACCCTATCTATCGGTTTCGTCTCTAGGATGGATAGCGAGACGACAACTTTTGATGACAAATCATCACGGTTCATGTTAGAATAAAGATGGTTGCTGACCCGCCTGACTGACTAAAAGGCTACCTTACAAATGGTCTAATATCCTATCAGTTTTTAGGCCATTAGGTGTACAAAGTACTAGCAGAGCTCAGGGAAGAGACTTGCCCCGGCTGGTTAGCCATAGTGCTGTAATTCCAAGGTGAGTCTGTCGAGTAAACTATACGTCTGCGGAAGGCGGATGTCTGCCTGTGGACGCTGAGTAAGACCGTATTGCAGCTTGCTGTTTGAGGCATCGGCGGATGAAACGGGAAACCCGAAAGACGAATAAGACCGTCCCTGATTGAGTTGAGAATGCGAGCAATCCCATGGCCGTAGGCCACGCTACGCGAACGCATTCTCAGCGAAGCAGGCTAGGGTACTTCACGTAACTCCACTATAGCTTGGCAACTTTTATAACTATGACGCAACCCCAACCCTCTAAAGTCCCTCAAGTCCAGTCACCTAAGTTTGGGTTTAATGATTACGCAGAACGCTTGAATGGTAGAGCTGCCATGATTGGTTTTATTTTGACTTTGGCAATTGAATACTTTACTGGTCAAGACTTATTAACCTGGTTAGGCTTACAGTAAAACTACTCCCAGAGTCGGTCAGTGGGAGAGTCGGTCAGTAGGAGAGTCGCTGAAGCTACTGGCCTGCTCCTGTAAGCGCTTTTAGGAATAGCCGCTCTGATGGTCTCAAAGCTTGGCATAATTAATCTTGAACTTCCCGGTTGCTCTGGGGATGTCGAAGAATTATATATATCTCTCTCAATAACAGTAGACCTCTTGCATAAGTCTCATCAACCGTGGGTGTTGACAAGGCAAAAGGCAAAAGGCAAAAGGCAAAAGGGATAGATTTTGATTTCATATTTATTTTTGCAAGAGGTCTAGTGAAGTCCTCCAACTAAGTTAGTGCTCTAGTTGGGCACTTCTGACCAAAATAATGGGTCTCAAGCCTTGCCCTTTTAGGGCGGCTTTTCCAGAATTTATTAGAAAAAGGTGTATAATATATTAAGTGTGTAGCCTAGCACAGGTAGGATTCGTCGGTACTACCTCAATTAATAACGACGTAAAGCGATGCTAGTACACGAGGCGCGAAAA
>NZ_JAAHHZ010000108.1:0-20121 GCF_010672005.1 Moorena sp. SIO4A5
TTACCAATAGTTTTCAGTTCCCTGTTCTTCAGTACAGCATTGACCTTAATCTATACAAATCTATTGATGATTCAACCAGAACCTTGGTATGCACCCCAGTACCTGATTCCCTTAGGAGGTATTGTGCTGGGCAATGCCATGAATGGGGCTGCGATCGCAGGGGAACGCCTAGTTAGCACCATTAGCAACAGCACTCTGGAAATCGAAACCCATTTAAGTTTAGGTGCAACGGGACAACAAGCCGTAGCCGGTTACCGTAAGGATGCGATTCGGGCTGGGTTGATTCCTACTCTTAACTCCATGATGGTAGTGGGACTGGTGACTTTACCTGGAATCATCACAGGTCAATTGTTAAGTGGTATTGATCCCTTGAATGCTGCTTCCTATCAGATATTAATTATGTTTATGCTCGCATTTACTAACTTGATCGCAACCTTATTGATAACCTATGGGTTGACACGGCAATTTTTTAATCAGTCTGAGCAGTTAACCATATAGCAGTTATCCATTGGGTGAGGTACACAGTCCCATGTTTTAGGGAGTAGGGAGTAGGGAGTAGGGAGTAGGGGCAAGAGAATTGAGTGTACCTCATACCGATCACTCTTGAGGCAATTGAGCAAATTCTTGGGAATAGACTTCAATCACCATATCTGGATCATCACGCTCAGCAAGCGATCGCATAACCTGACCCAACAATACCGGCTTGGATACACCAGTTTCCGGATGGATTATCGTCCGGGCTCGAATCGTTAACTGGTTATTTGCGCCACCGAGGCGTCCATAGGAATAAAAATTACTAGCAGCTTGGCGCAGTGTCGCTTCTACTTCCGACTCTGTAGCAGTAGGGGCCAAAGCAATCACGGTTTGGTTGCCACCATTATCGTAGACTACAGTATATCGGATTGCCCCTGGAATGGTAGTACGGGTAAACGGTACTAAGGATAACGAGAAAAAGCTAGCTGTTAGCACTAGCATAAACCCAGTGACTCCTACCAGACGAAACCGGAGTCCCCATTTGAAGATAAAACCGAGTATAGCAATCAAGCCACAGGCTAAAGTCAGAATACCTGCCCATTGAGTGTAGATCAGAAAATCAGCTGTTGTTGGCATAGTAGTTTATAGAGTTGGTAATTTGACTTGTGAACATACTCCCTTAAGGAAAGGCAAGAGGCAATAGGCAAGAGGCAATAGGCAAGAGTTAATCAACTATATAAGGATTTCAGGATTTTTGGCCGCCCTGCATCTTAAAGTAGGGTGGGCAAAGTAATATTATCTAGAATACTCACCCATAACCAAACTGTTTTTGCCCACCATACAAGCTGTTCCAACTAGATTAGCCTCTAGATTCGGGAGCATCCTATTTTTGCACATAACACTTTCAATAAGCTTTTGAATCTCTAGTCAAAAAATACCAACCAATTCAATGAGTGTAGGCAAAGTAATATTATCTAGAATACTCACCCATAACCAAAAAGTTTTTGCCGATGCTACAAGCTTAATAAAGTGTTTCCCAATAGCAGTAATCCAGAAACAGTCTAAATGTTCCGGGTCACGAACACTATTATAACCTGCCACACCAAAGGCAAATTATAACTGATAAAAGACTCTACAAGCTGCTACTATATGTTGCTTACGACTATCACGTTCCTCTTCAAAATACGTAAATTGATATGGTTTAGTAATAGCCCTCAGTAGTGTATTTGTAACCGGTTGATTTGAGACCATTATAGACCAATATAGACCATTTATAAAGTAAAATTATAAAGTAAAAACCAAGGAGATAAGGGATAATTGTTACAACAGTAGAACAACTGGCCGATCAGTTCAATTTTCTATTGTCCATTGTCCATTTTAAAGCACTATATTAGACTACTATGCTAAGAGCCGGAATTGTTGGACTGCCCAATGTAGGCAAATCAACCTTATTTAATGCCCTAGTTGCCAATGCCAAGGCAGATGCTGCTAATTTCCCCTTTTGTACCATTGAGCCGAATGTGGGTGTAGTTGCTGTGCCAGATCAGCGGTTGCAGGTTCTGGCAAAGATTTCTGAATCTCAGAAAATCGTGCCAACTCGGATTGAGTTTGTGGATATTGCTGGTTTAGTCAAGGGAGCCAGTAAAGGGGAAGGCTTGGGTAACCAGTTTTTAGCCAATATCCGAGAAGTCGATGCTATTGTCCATGTGGTGCGCTGCTTTGATGATGATGACATCATCCATGTTTCCGGCTCCGTTGACCCAGGGCGGGATATTGAAGTAATTAATCTAGAATTAGCCTTAGCGGATTTAGGGCAAGTTGAACGCCGGATTGAGCGTACCCGGAAGCAAGCTCGTAGTAACAAAGATGCCAAGATGGAACTTGATGTCTTGGAAACCTTGAGCGCTGGGTTGAATGAAGGCAAATTAGTGCGCCAGATTAGTTTAACAGAAGAAGAAGCTGAATCAGTCAAGCAATTGGGGTTACTGACTAGTAAGCCAGTCATCTATGCGGCTAATGTGTCTGAAGATGACTTAGCCACTGGTAATGACTGGGTCGAGCAAGTGCGGCAAATTGCTGCTACCGAAGATGCTCAAGTGGTAGTGGTTTCTGCTCAAGTAGAGTCAGAACTAATTGAGTTACCTGAGGAAGAGCGAGAGGATTTTCTTCAGTCCCTTGGTGTGGAAGAAGGGGGATTAAAATCTTTGATTGGCGCTACCTATGAATTGTTGGGCTTACGTACTTTTCTCACCACTGGTCCCCAGGAAACCCGAGCCTGGACTATTACTGCTGGTATGAAAGCGCCCCAAGCGGCTGGGGTAATTCACACGGATTTTGAGCGAGGCTTTATTCGAGCAGAAACCGTTGCTTATGGGGATTTGGTAGCTTCTGGGGCGATGACGGCTGCTAAGGAAAAAGGGTTAGTTCGCTCAGAAGGTAAAGATTATGTTGTGCAAGAGGGAGATGTGATGCTTTTCCGCTTTAATGTTTAAGTAGTGGTGCTCTAAGGGGTTATACCCATGGATATTGTTAGTCTTTTAATTGCATGTTTGGTTACTGCAATCAGTTTGTTGATCATTTCCAAACTGCCAACTGGTGTCGAGATTGATAGTTTTGAGAAAGCATTGGTTTCAGCAGTGGTGTTCGGCATTCTCAATGCCCTATTGAAACCAATCCTGGATGTTTTAGCTCTTCCTCTTACTATCTTGACTCTTGGGGTTTTTGCAGTTGTGGTCAACGCCATTATTTTTGGCTTAGCCGCTGCTTTGGTAACGGGATTCCGACTGCGCTGGGGATTTTGGAGCGCTTTGATCGGCGCAATTGCCCTTGGTTTCGTTAATTCCTTGATCTATAAGGTGCTCGGAACCTTGACTTGATTGTTGGTACCTAACAGCTAAAAGACAGGTAGACAGACAGCTTATGCGCTACGCGCACGCTACTTGAGGTGCCGTCAGCCGTCAGCCGTCAGCTATCAGCCGTCAGCTAATCAACGGGAGATAGTAAACAAGCATGTGGGTTACTGGTACAACTGCTTGGAAATCCCTGCTCGTTTTACTCATCCCACCCCGTGCAGCGATCGCCTCCGGTAGCTGATAGCTGATAGCTGATAGCTGAATGCTTAAACAGACAGGTAAACACAACAGCTAAACACAACAGGGGCAAAGGAGAACAAACTCTAGCTCCTTGGCTTGTCGGCACTACACGGATATACAAACACCGAAGATACACCGATAACAAATGACCATCTGATCTGTGCATCTAGGTTAAATCCGTGTAGTTTTCGTTTGTCTTGAAATATCCACGCCCGAGCCCTGCACTCCCTACTCCCTACTCCCTACTCCCTACTCCCTACCACTTTATACCTTACCCAATTGAGAACTACTATATGAATTCAATCGCACCAGCAGTCTACATCATCGGTGCTGGACCAGGCGCTCCAGACTTATTAACTGTCAAAGCCTTGAAAATCCTCCAAAAGGCAGATGTTATTATAGTGGCAGATTCTCTAGTGCCCAAACAGATGTTAGAGAGTGTTCGTGCTGATGCCGAAATTATTCGCTCTGGCAACAAAACCCTAGAAGAGATTGTGCCACTGATGATTGAACGGGTGCGATCGCATAAATCTGTGGTCAGGCTACACTCAGGAGATTTGACTCTGTATAGTGCTATCCACGAGCAAATGCAAGCTCTAAAGGAAGCATCTATTCCCTTTGAAGTTATCCCAGGCATCAGCGCCTTTCAAGCAGCAGCGGCACAACTTGGTGTTGAGCTAACTATACCAGGATTAGTACAAACGATTATCCTTACTCGGATCAGTGGTCGTGCTTCTGCTGTGCCGGAATCAGAAGAATTAGCATCCCTAGCTGCCCATCAAGCTAGTCTGTGTCTCTATCTCAGTGCTCGTCACGTAGAAGCGGCTCAAGCCAAACTCCTAAAACACTATTCCGCCGATACACCAGTAGCGGTTTGCTTCCGCATTGGCTGGCCAGATGAAAAAATCTGGCTAGTTGACCTTGACAAAATGGCAGCAACTACTCATGAGCACAATTTAATTCGGACAACCCTTTACTTAATCAGTCCGGCACTAAAGACGGCTTTAAACCGTGATGGCCTTAAAACCCGTTCCCGTCTCTATCATCCTGAACACTCTCACCTCTTTCGTCCTCACCCCTCTATTGTATAAAATATATAATATAACATTAATTTTTGTATGGAAGTGTGAAGCAACTTAATTGCCCAAAGTGTACAGGAACATTAGAGCCAGTTACCTGCCATGACATTGAAGTAGACCGCTGTGTCAACTGCAAAGGCATTTGGTTTGATTCCCTGGAGGCCGAAATACTCAAAAAGATTAAAGGTTCTGAGAGTCTAGATATTGGAGACCCGGAAATTGGCTCTGAGCTGAATAAGATCAATGATGATATTTACTGTCCCCGCTGCGGAGCTAAAATGGTCCGCATGCTTGATATTGATGAGTACAGCATCTGGTACGAAAAATGTTTCGAATGCCACGGGGTTTGGCTAGATGCTGGAGAATTCAGGCAGTATAAGCATAATTTTCAGCCCAGAGGTGTTCTACATCGAGTTAAGCGCATGTTTAGACCCCAAAAGGACATCCCAAATCCTGTCTTTTAAACGCCAAAATTTTGTAAACTAATTGCCATTGACCGTTCGCGCAGCGTCGGGCTTTGCCCGAAAAGTCACGCTACGCCAACGCTAAGAACTTAGGGAGAAACACTCGTGCTAGACGAACAAGCGAAAAAGACGATGCTGCGCAAAATTCCCCATGGTCTATATATCTGTGGTGTCAGAGATGGTGAAGAAACAATCAATGGTTTCACG
This sequence comes from Moorena sp. SIO4A5, assembly GCF_010672005.1. Lineage (NCBI taxonomy): Bacteria > Bacillati > Cyanobacteriota > Cyanophyceae > Coleofasciculales > Coleofasciculaceae > Moorena > Moorena sp. SIO4A5. The sequence goes on from NZ_JAAHHZ010000108.1 coordinate 5,317, forward strand.
GTCAGCTGGGTGATGCAGTCTTCCTTCAAACCGCCACTAATAGTTAACTGTGTTAAACAAGATACTGGCTCCCACGGCATCATTAAGAAAACAGAGGTATTTGCCCTAAGCTTCCTCGATAGTGGGCAAAAAGATATGGCAGCCAAATTTTTTAAACCCCAAAGTCGCGTTGGTAATAAGTTTGCTGATGTAGAATTTTACTTTGGAGAAGTAACTGGTTGTCCGATTATTTCTGACTCCCTCGGTTATGTAGAATGCCAGGTCAGAGGGAGTGTGGAAGAAGGCGATCACACGGTCTTTGTTGCTGAAGTCGTTGGTGCTGGCATTCATCGGGAAGGAGATCAGTTGTTACTAGAAAGCACTGGTTGGCAGTATGGCGGTTAGAGCAATCAGCAATCAGCAATCAGCAATCAGCTTTCGGCTGACGACTGACGGCTGACGGCTGATAGCTGACGGCTGACAGCTTAAAATTTATCTTCAAAACCTCAACTAGAGTGTGATATCAAAACTATGCCTCTAATTAAAGTTCAAACTTCCATTGATGCTCCTGAATCAGCAGCGGTTGATGGGTTGCTGAAAAACCTGTCAGGAAAACTAGCCGAGCATGTGGGTAAACCAGAAGCTTATGTGATGACAGCGTTTGAGCCTGGTGTGGCCATGACTTTTGCTGGTAGCTTTGACCCAGTTTGCTATGTGGAAATTAAAAATATTGGCACCATGAAGCCCACTCAAACTAAGGCGATGAGTCAGGATTTTTGCAAGACGATTAATGAGACCTTGGGTGTAGCACTCAACCGAATTTATATTGAATTTGCTGATGCCCAGAGACATATGTGGGGGTGGAATGGGTCAACGTTTGGTTAGAGGTTAGGGAGTAGGGAGTAGGGAGTAGGGAGTAGGGAGTAGGGAGTAGGGAACAGGGAACAGGGAACAGGGAACAGGGAACAGGGAACAAGTGGTGTGGTTTCCACCATGAGCGATTGCATCAAGACAATACAATAGTTCTCAAAGATACCAAGATTTTCGCCAACTATTTTATCCCTTTCGCCTCTCTCCACACTCTTGGCCGCTCAGCTCACTTTAAAGTCAGAAATAGTCTCAATCCATACCCGTGCTCCACAGTGTAGGGGATTATCCGGGCGATACATGACCCGACAAGGGCCATTGACTTCGACGGTATGACCGTAAGTGTTTTTAGAGCCTCGTTTGACAGTAATCACCGGATTGCGTTCGCCGGTGTTGTGATTTTGGCGAATCACTTTCTGGTTAACGTGGATCACAGCTTTAGTGTAATTTGTACGCTTTGACCAATTCCGCTTCGGTCCGCGAGTGCCAGGGGTAACCACTGGCATGCCATCAAATAAGGGAATCACCCAAGTTCTACCGACCTTATAAGCTCCTTTGACTCTGCCCTTGCTCAACAGGAAACGGACGCGAGTGGCAGAGATACCTAGTAATTCAGCGGCTTGTGCGGTAGAAATCATCATGGCGGTAAAACCGTTGTGTTTACGATATTGTTATCGTAACACGATTTTTTAAAAGATGCAAGTAGTAGGTGGTATGAGTGGTTAACGTGGGGAGTTAGAAAAACTATTGCATTAACGCTAGGTGTGATTTGGGTTATATAGGTGTTAGAAAAACTATTGCATTATCACAAGTCCTTGGGTGGTGCGTTACGGGGCGGCTTCAGGGGCGAAGAAGTTCAACATCAAACCAAGCCCGCTCCTAACACACCCTACGCAAGGATCACAAGTTTTTGGGTGGTGCGTTACGGGGCGGCTTCAGGGGCGAAGAAGTTGAACATCAAACCAAGCCCGCCCCTAACACACCCTACGCAATATCTCCCCCCCCGATTCCCGATTCCCGATTCCCGATTCCCTACTCCCTATTCCCTATTCCCTGTTCCCTGTTCCCTCAATAAAAAAAATTCGGTCAAGTCCTGGTTAATTCCAATGCTTGACCGAATCATTTCTTGTAATAGTCAATAGCCCTAGGGTTCTTGACTATGTGTTCACCAAATCAACAACATACCAACTTAGGTTTGATACTTTAGACTTCGTACTTTCTGCTGAGTTTTGACCTGTCGCCAGGGATTGGAATCCCTGGCAAGTTCCTATCTTAATCTACCAACAGATATCGACTCAATATACTGATAACCTCTCCAGAATTTCCAGTAGGTTGAGGAGTGCTCCACTCATGAACTTGGGCGTAGCCACGGCTATAAAGATTATAGATTGTGACCCGGACGGTTTTGGGAGAACCGATCAATATATGTTTGATTTGCTCCCGTCCTGGCTGGGCTTGGCCAGATAATTCAGGGAAATTAGGATTGTTGGGATTATACTCAAAGTTTGGAAGAAAGTTTTCGATGTCCATAATGTTTTTTGTTGTTTGTTTTGGCAACATTTTTATGTTAATAAAAAAATATTCATTTTGTCAAGTATTTTTCAGATTTTTTTTTGAATATTTTTTTGCTGTGGGGGGGTATTAATAAAAATTATTAGATTATTTTTATTGCTTTTTTAGTTGAAGTTAGTAGTAGCGATCGCGTTTTTTTTTGAGAGGGTTTTGGGAGGGTATATTTGAAAGCGATCGCGTAGCGGCTCTTTGCTGAGCATATCATATTTTATCCTAGATTTAATGGCTTTCTATAGCATTTTATAGCTCGATCCCCCCCAGCCCCCCGTGTACATTGGGGGGAGTCAGTCAAGTCCTGTTTATCAAAAGTTTAATTCCGGAAAGTCCCCCTTGTTAAGGGGGATTTAGGGGGATCGAAACCCAGGAGTTAAGGGTTAGATTGATGAATTAGGGGTTAGGTATTAGAGTTGGGGAGTGCGATCCTATAGTTTATAAATAGTTCCATGGCTTTATATAGCATTTTATAGCTCGATCCCCCCCAGCCCCCCGTGTACATTGGGGGGAGTCAGTCAAGTCCTGTTTATCAAAAGTTTAATTCCGGAAAGTCCCCCTTTTTAAGAATGCGATCGCGTAGCGGCTCTTTCAGAGCATCGTGTAGCGTGACATGTAGGTAAATCGCATTTTTTATTAAAATTATCATGACTTTATATAGCATTTTGTAGCTCGATCCCCCCCAGCCCCCCGTGTACATTGGGGGGAGTCAGTCAAGTCCTGTTTATCAAAAGTTTAATTCCGGAAAGTCCCCCTTGTTAAGGGGGATTTAGGGGGATCGAAACCTAGGGGTTAAGGGTTAGATTGATGAATTAGGGGTTAGGTATTAGAGTTGGGGAGTGCGATCGCCTAGCGTGACATGCAGGTCAATCGCGTAGCGGCGAAGAGCATCGCGTTTTTTTTTCGTGATGATAAATTAGTTAAGTGTAGCGTTGATAATGGTAAAAAAATACACAGTTTTTTACCTATTGCTTGCTCCCTGCTCCCTACTCCCTACTCCCTACTCCCAATAATAAAATTACTTACCCAATTTAAACATGCTATACTATAATAAATAGTATCTAAACTCAACCATTGTGTGAGGTAGTCGTGGCGTTGGACTTACTGAGCGAAATCTATAGTTCCTTTGAACCTTTTCGGCCTGCCCTTAAAGAGGTTTATGTTGACTGTCAAGACGTTCGTGGTGATTGGGAAGTTATTCGAGAGTTAGGACTTAAAATTAGGCGCTCTAAGCAGCCAACATGCCAGCTCTACACTGGGCACCGAGGAGTCGGTAAATCTACTGAACTTTTACGGCTAAAAGACTATTTAGAAGAACAGAAGTATTTTGTGGTTTACTTTGCCGCAGATGACGAAGATATTGAACCCCAAGATGCTGATTATGCAGATATTCTCTTGGCTTGCACTCGCCACTTGGTAGAAGAAATTAAGGTGAAAGAGCATAATCCATTACTAAATTGGATGAAAGATCGTTGGGCATCCTTACAGGATATTGCCCTGACCGAGGTGGCGTTTGATGGGTTAAGTTTAGAAGGACAAATCTCACAGTTTGCCAAGATTACTACTAACCTTAGGGCCACACCAGATAAACGGCGTGAACTCCGCCAAAAAGTCAACGCCAATACTCCGTCTCTAGTAAAAGCTCTCAACGACTTTATCAAGGAAGCTCAAAACTCCTTGTCTGCTGACAGTCAAGGAATTGTCCTGATTGTTGACAACCTTGATCGCATGGGAGAAACCCAAGAAATAGGGAAACCAAGTAACTATGATGAAATTTATCTGAATCACAGTGAAATGTTAGGAAATTTGGCTTGTCATGTAATTTATACTGTGCCAATAAAGATGGTGTACTCAGGACGGGCAACTCAGCTCGAAAATAATTACGATAAACCTGATGTATTGCCCATGATCATGATCCGCAATCCAGACGGAACAGAAAATAAACTAGGGCTAGACAAAATGAGAGAATTGATCTGTCGTCGAATTGCCCTGATCGAACCCAACTTGCTTCAAACCCTAGAGGGGAAAGTAGACGGGCTAGATTTTCCGCCGGTATTTGATAACGGTCAGACTTTGAAGAATCTTTGTCTAATGAGTGGTGGACATGTCCGAAACTTGATGCAATTAATCCAGAAAGCGATTGACTGGACAGATGAACTACCGATTACTGGAAAAGCAGCAAAGCGAGCGATTGAAGAAACACGAGAGACCTATCAGAAGACTGTACAGGAGAGTGAATGGGAAACTTTAGCGCGAGCATGTCATCTCAAGCAGGCATATAATGATGATGCTCACTTAGATTTGTTGTTTAAGCGCTGTCTCTTGGAATACCACTATCATGATCAAAACAAGAACCTACATATTTGGCGTAACGTTCATCCACTAATCGCAGGGATTCCAAGATTTCAAAATGAACTTGCTAAGGTAAGAGCTTTATGAGTCTTGCTAAGTCATCTAACGATACTCCTCCCTCTCGGGAAGAGATTTACCAAGCCTTTTTGCGATCGCTGAGGCGACGGAGGGGATTTGGGATTGTGTTCATGCAATGTCCTCCAGCAGAGGCTAAGGGGATCATTGGGCGAGTGCATCAGGATTTACCCCAGAAGCAAATATCAACCTTAACATTAACCGAGCCCATTGATAATCTTTATGATCGTGTTGAAAAGATTCTAGACCGCGATCAATTGAGTATTCTTTTCATTCAAGGTCTCGAAAAATCTTTAGAAGCTTATATCAAGCCAGGATATGGCGGAGACGGGGATTACTACAATCTTGATACTGTCCCTAGCATCTTGAGCCACTTAAACCAACGGCGAGAGCTATTTAGAGATCATTTCAAAACTCTTTGCTTCGTTTTTGTGTTGCCAGCGTTTGCTATTAAATACTTTATTCGCCGTGCTCCTGATTTCTTTGATTGGAGCGCAGGTGTTTTTAAGTTTTCTGTTGATATAGGAGCTAACGGTTTCTCTGAAAATGTAATCCAACCAGGGCAAGACAAAATTAAGGTTGGTAGTGGTAGAACTGCTGAGAGAGGGATTGACTATTTTAAACAGGCTTTACAAAGGCAACGAGAAATCGGCGATCGCAAGGGTGAGGCAGATTCTTTAAGTAGCTTGGGTAATGCTTATCGATCCTTAGGCCAATATCGAGAAGCGATTGACTATCTTCGACAGGGTTTACAAATTCAACATGAAATTGGTGACCGCTACGGAGAATTAGCTTCTTTAAGTAGTTTGGGTGGAGCCTTATATTGCCTCAAGCAGTATGAGCGCTCCATAGCTTCTTATGATAAAGCAATCAAAATTTCCCAAGAATTGGAACTTGATAAAGCTGCTTTATTGAGTCAGATGCTGATTAATCGAGGTAATGCTTTAAAGAGCATAGGGCGGTTAGAGGCATCAATCAAGAGTTACGAGCAAGCCATTGAAATTGAACCAAACTCAGCTCAAGCTTTAGTTCAGTGCGGCGATGCTCTAAATCAGTTGGGACTATGAATTGCTATTACAATTAAACTCATTAAACCTGAGCACATCTTAATTATGGATCCCTTATCACTTTTGGCTGGTTTTGAAATACCCAAAATAGTGTCACCTTTGTTAGGTAGTGCTGGGGCAGCAGTGGGTAAGCATATAGCTCAATCCCTGACTAAAACTGATGTCGAAAAAGCTATCAAAGCTGGAGTAGAAGCGGTTGATCAATGGGACGAACAACTCGATAGTCAACAGCGCTTATTTTTTCACGCTTCCCCGGATGGCTGGAATGGAGTTAATAATTTTTTGCGCAAATATTTTACTAATCCAGCGGTTTTGACGGAATTACAGAAACCCTTATTTAATCAAGGGAAGCCAGACTGTAATTTTTTAGTCAGGCTATTTCAACAGCAAGCTGAAGCCAACAACATTAAGCTAAATCCAGAAGGAAGTTTACAGTATTGGATCGAGACCTTTGTTAATGCTTATTTTCAGCATACTGCTACTTATCTCAAGTTTCAGGTAGCCAAACAGGATTATTGTCAACAGTTAGCCAAATGGTTTGATGATGTAAAATTTGCTGGCATTGCTGTGCCTGGGCAAGAAGTAGAAAAATCGGAGAAGTTAGCCCAGATTTTTGTAATGCCCGATGTTGTGGAAGAGGTGGCAACTGCTAGGGATTTGGAATTGGAGCGGTTAGCAGAGGCAAGTGGTGAAAAACGAGACAGGGCGCTGTTGGAAAAGACAACTCCTAGGAAATTTTTGGCTGATCAGTTGTTAAGTCAAAATCAGTCAAGACGAGTAGTGATATTGGGTGCGCCAGGCTCCGGTAAAACAACCTTGATGAGTTATTTTGCGGTAATGTTGGCTCAGAGCAAGGCTGAGGTTTTGGGATTAGATGATGATACCGACTGGCTACCGATTTTAATTAGGATACGAGACTTGGCCAGACATCCAGATAAAAGCCTGATCGACTATGGCCAGATGTTTGCTGAAAAAACCATGGCCGTCAACACATTACCAGAGGGATTTTTTGACCATTGGTTGTCTGATGGTAGAGCCTTAATATTGCTGGATGGTTTGGATGAAGTAGCAGAAGACGCTAAACGGTATGATGTGGTCAGGCGCATCAATAATTTTTTAGGACAGTTTGACAGAAATCGCGCTATTATTACATCTAGACCGGCTGGTTATCGACGGGACTTTTTCCGTACTGAGGACTTTCCCCACTATCAAATTGAACCCTTTGATGACCAGAAAATTTCGACCTTTATTGATAACTGGTATAACAGTCGGTTTCAAGACCAAGCAGAAGCGGAAAGGCGAAAGCAGACGTTACGAAAGGCTCTAGATGATAATGACCGGATTAAGCTATTGTCACGAAATCCGTTATTGTTGACAATTATTGCCTTGATTCATCGGTATCAAGCCGTATTGCCCAAGGAGCGCCATAAGCTTTATGACAAGGCAGTGGAGACCTTGTTAACCTCTTGGGATGCTAATAAAGAGTTAAGTAGTGATAAGTGGTTGACCTATTTGGGTTTGGATGATTTACGCCGGTTGATGGAATTGCTGGCTTATTGGATTCATACCCAGGGAAATATTGAAGATAACGACAGTGGCACGTTGATAGACCGGGATGATTTGATTGATCAGTTGAAGCAGCAGATTAAAACCATGAAGGAGGTGAAACTTCATGAGGCGGAGCAAGAGGCGAAGCGATTTGTGGAATTGATTCGCGATCGCACTGGTTTATTGAATGAGCAAGGGCAAGATTGTTATGCTTTTGTCCATAAGACTTTTCAGGAATATTTGTGTGCGGAAGATATTGACTATCAGGCGGATAATGAGGGGGATTTCGATATTGTTTTGGATCCGATTCGGGAGCATTTGCATGACTCCCACTGGCGCGAAGTGTTACTATTGCTGATAGCACAACAAAGACCGAAGAAGGCGGCGAGGGCGATTAAGGCTGTTTTGAATAAAAATAGTGAGTATGAGCAGTGGTTACATCGGGATTTATTGTTTGCTGGTAATTGTTTGGCGGAAAATCCAAAGAATTTGCGGGTTGCTGATCGTGAGTTAGTGCAAGAAATTTTAGAGCGGTTAGTTGAGTTGGAGGTGAGTGGTGACGAACGGGTTTGCCAGAGGGTTCGCAAGCAGGTTTTTCAGATAATTTGCAGTTTGTCTGAAACGGATTTTCAAGCACCGGTATTGGAATTGTTGAAAGAGCGATCTGATTTAATTGATGAGAAACGATTGCTGGAGTATCGAGCTGAGTTAGAGGAAAAAGATCAGGTAATTGACATATGGATAGAACGACTAAAGGATAATGACTCTGATGTGCGTAGTAATGCAGCTAGAGCCTTGGGGAAATTGGGCAAGGGCTCAGACACGTTAGTCAACGCCCTACTAGCACTGCTTGAGCATCATAACTCTGATGTGCGTACAACGGCAGCCTATGCCTTGGGTGAATTGGGCAACAGCTCAGACACGTTAGTCAACGGCCTACTAGCACTGCTTGAGGATAATCACTCTGTTGTGCGTAGAACGGCAGCCTATGCCTTGCTTCAATTGGGCAACAGCTCAGACACCCCAGTCAACGCCCTACTAGAACTACTAAAGGATAATGACTCTCATGTGCGTATGACCGCAGCCTGTACCTTGCTTAAATTTGGCAACAGCTCAGACACCCCAGTCAACGCCCTACTAGAACTACTAAAGGATAATGACTCTAATGTGCGTATAATCGCAGCCTGTGTCTTGCTTCAATTGGGCAACAGCTCAGACATCCCAGTCAACGCCCTACTAGAACTACTAAAGGATAATGACTCTCATGTGTGTTGGATGGTAGTTAATACCTTGGTTCTATTGGGCAACAGACATCTCCAAAAATTAATCTCAAACCCTTGGAATCCCTGGGTCAAAACCGAGTTTCTGGAGATGTCTAACAGCTCAGAAACCGTAGTCAAGGCTCTACTAGCACGGCTTGAGGATAATCACTCTGTTGTGCGTTGGAGCGCAGTCTATGTCTTGGTTAAATTGGGCAACAGCTCAGACACTTTAGTCAACGCCCTGTTAGCAATGCTTGAGGATAATCACTCTGGTGTGCGTAGTAGGGCAGCCGAAGCCTTGGGTGAATTGGGCAACAGCTCAGACACTGTAGTCAAGGCCCTACTAGCAAGGCTTGAGGATAATCGCTCTGATGTGCGTAGTAGTGTAGCCTATGCCTTGGTTGAATTGGGCAACAGCTCAGACACTTTAGTCAACGCCCTGTTAGCAATGCTTGAGGATAATCACTCTGGTGTGCGTAGAACGGCAGCCGAAGTCTTGGGTGAATTGGGCAACAGCTCAGACACTGTAGTCAAGGCCCTACTAGCAAGGCTTGAGGATAATCACTCTGATGTGCGTAGAACGGCAGCCAATACCTTGGTTAAATTGGGCAACAGCTCAGACACCCTAGTCAAGGCTCTACTAGAACTACTAAAGGATAATGACTCTTTTTCTTTTGTGCCTAGTATTGCAGCTTATGCCTTGGGTGAATTGGGCAACAGCTCAGATACGGTAGTCAAGGCTCTACTAGAACTACTAAAGGATAATGACTCTGATGTGCGTAGTAGTGCAGCCTATGCCTTGGGGAAATTGGGCAACAGCTCAGATACGGTAGTCAAGGCTCTACTAGAACTACTAAAGGATAATGACTCTGATGTGCGTAGTAGTGCAGCCTATGCCTTGGGGAAATTGGGCAACAGCTCAGAAACCGTAGTCAACTTTCTACTAGCACGGCTTGAGGATAATGACTTTAATGTGCCTATGAGAGCAGCCAATGCCTTGGGTAAATTGGGCAAAACATCCAATCATGTTATCCCCACTGTGATTAAATGGATTGAACAACACCAGGATTCCGACTATGTGGGCAGAGGTATTGATGTGCTGTGGGATTTGGTTGTAGGAAGGGAATAGGGAGCAGGGAGCAGGGACCAGGGAGCAGGTAAAGAGAGGGTTTTGCGATCGCTTCAATGGTAGACTAGAAGCTCGATTGGTTTTTGCGATCGCTTCGATTGTAGACTAGACACAGGATTGGGTTTTGCGATCGGCGAAGCCGCGCCAAAGGCGATTAGCCCGAAGGGCTACGCTACGCGATCGCATGCCATCAAGAGTTCATCAAGACCAACTCCATCCTCAAGGTATTTTGTTACTGTAGACTGAGGAAACTAGTTGTAAATCAGCCGTCCATGAGCTACGTCGAAAAAATCAACCATATACTCAAACCGGCTACATCTGGCAGTCCTTTAGTAGTCGATCTATTTGCTGGATGTGGTGGTTTATCCCTTGGTTTCGAGGCACAGGGTTTCGAGACTCACGGTTTGGAAATGGACACTAATTGCTGTGCAACTTATCAAAAAAACTTAAGAGGTAAATGTAGTAAAGTTGTCCTAACTCCAGAAACCGAATTACCTGCTGCACCTGTGTTGATTGGTGGGCCACCCTGTCAACCGTTTAGTGTAGGAGGAAAACAAAAAGGTTTAAAAGACTCACGAGACGGTTTTCCTACGTTTATCAGTGCTGTCAAGAGGCTTCGTCCTGATATTTGGCTATTTGAAAATGTCCGTGGTCTTCTTTATCGAAACAAGTGGTATTTAGATGAAATTCTTCAAGCACTTCAGTCCTTAGGTTATGTGATTGAAGTTAAGTTATTAAATGCCGTTAACTTTGGTGTTCCTCAAAACCGTGAGCGTCTGATTGTAATTGGTCATCAAGGAAAATTTGAGTTTCCGCAGTTGCTAGACAGAAAAATAAGTGCGGGAGAAGCTTTAGGAGAAATGGCATTTCAAGCTCCTCCTGAGTCTAAGTTTCTCACACCTAGTATGGATAAGTATGTGGCCAAATATGAAAAAGCATCATCTTGTAAACGTCCCCGTGACCTACATCTAGATAAACCAGCACGAACGTTAACCTGTAGAAACTTGGCAGGTGCAACGGGTGATATGCACCGGATTAAACTACCTGATGGTAGGCGGAGGCGCTTACTGTTAAGAGAAGCAGCGCGTCTGCAAAGTTTTCCTGATTGGTTTGAATTTGTTGGTACAGAAACTAGTTGCTTTAATCAAGTTGGTAATGCCGTTTCCCCTTTATTCGCCTTCCATATTGCTGGCATGGTTCGTAATTATTTACTCTCAAATCAACGATTATCCTCTGATGAAATAGCACAGCACAATATTCCCATCCAGCTATCCTTACCATTTCCCCTGTGCGTCTCTTAGAGCTAAAAAAGCTAACAGAGCACTGTACAGTAGATAGTATTTTTGTCACTGCTTTTCTTGACCGTAATACCTTCCGCCAGTTTGCTCCAGACATTGCTTGGGAAACAGAAGTCTGGATTGCTGATGCACCTGATCATTTAACGAAACTCGCGGAATTCCCCATCCCTGGGACGGGTGGGGATGGATAGCGAGACGAAAACTTACGACGATTCATGTTATAATAAAGTTGGTTGATAACCCGCCTGACTGTCTAAAAGGCTACCTAAGAGAAGAAATAGGTATACAAAGTACTAGCAGAGCTCAGGGTTTGAAGTTACCGTAAGTAGAGTGGAGCCTTAATCAAACAGTTTTAACCCTTTTATGCATAGCCGACCAACCATAAAGGCTCCACTCTACTAAGGTTTCGTCTCCGGGAAGAGACTTGCCCCGGCTGGTTGGCCATAGATGCCGTAATTCCAAGGTAAGTCTGTCGCCAAGCTATACATCTGCGGGAGGCGGATGTCTGCCTGTGGACGCTGAGTAAGACCAATTCTAGCAGGCGCGGGCCTCCTAGGCCGGGGAACCCGGCCTGGGGTCGCGCCTCTGGTTGAGGCATCGGCGGATGAAGCGGGAAACCCGAAAGACGAATAAGACCGTCCCTGAATTGACCTGAGGTTGCGAGGGATTGCTCGCAACCTCAGCGATCGCGTAGCGTGACCAAAGGTCAAGCAGGTTGGGGTACTTCACTTCATTTTGATGGTGATAAATTCTTAGGTCCATACTCTGGAATTGATTGACCTTGCACTCAGCACTTTGGAACTCAGCACTGACCTAGTAGACTAGACACAGGATTGGGTTTTGCGATCGCATTCCAAGGGTTTGGATCCCCCTAAATCCCCCTTAACAAGGCGGACTTTATGCCATCTCATCTAGGTAAGCATTCAGCTATCAGCCATCAGCCGTCAGCTAATCAACGGTCGGTAGTAAACCAGCTGGCGGGTTCTGGTACGGCTGGTTGAAAATCCCTGTTCGTTTTACTGTACCGACCCCGTGCAGTTAAAGCGCCTGTTAGCACCTCAAGTAGCCTGGCGTAGCGCATTAGCTAATAGCTGATAGCTGATAGCTGACGGCTGAATGCTTACTCATCTAGAAATAGAGCGAGTATTACAATAGTTCCGGTAGCCTCTAATATAATCGTTAACCACATCAATCGCTTCAGGGCGCATGTTGCGTTGACGGGGAAAGTCCTTTAATACCGAAAAAACATTTTGGTAAACCGCACACCAATTCCCAATCCCTGCCCGTAATGACTTTTGTGCCCGAACCAGGCTACGGATGAAAGCAATAGAGAAATCCTCAGGATCTTTCACAACTGCTGCATCTAATAATAATAGAGCATTAGCCTGCTGAACCTGCCCCAGACTCCTGCCCCATCTAGAGCGATTGGCTGCTGCAACAGTATCGCCCAAAGTAGGGTCATCCATCGCTAGTAAATACCCTAGCGCTAGTGCTTCGGCTGCTGTTAACATCTCAAGGGTAATGGCTGATGGCTGCTGACTACGGCTGCGAGCAATATACTCAAGATACTGATTAGCCCTCTGGCTTGGCTCAACAGAAAACCCAAGTTGGTTGATAATCGCTGCTCGCACATCATGGGTAATATCAGGATTGCTTAGGTTTCGGAAAACCTTATCATCAAGTCCATAAACCGAGGCATATGTAATCAGATCAACATCTTTATATGCCTTAGCAAAAGGAGTACTAGTTAAGGGGCTATCCGCCAACGCTACCGGAGCAGCTGTCACAATACAACATACCACAACAGGTGTCAGTAATGGTGTAATTTTCATTATAGCACTTTTGAATTGGATCAGGTATTTTTGTTTTGGGTTTTAGGGAGTAGGGAGTAGGGATTAGGGAGTAGGGATTAGGGAGTAGGGATTAGGATTTTTTGATTTTTTATGGTGGGCCAAAACAGTTTAATTATTGGGATTATTATAAATAATATTACTTTTTATACCTTACTTTAATTACCATTTATCATAACACCAAAAAATATTATGATATCTTGAATTGACTACTGTTCCCTGCTCCCTGCTCCCTGCTCCCTGCTCCCTGCTCCCTTTGCTATACTATTTCTAATTTTTTGATACTTCCAAATTATCAATAGTCAAAGTTCTTTCATCATCCGCTATCTCTGCTCTGTAGTCCATATCGATTTTAGTTGGATAACCTAAGGTAGGGTCGTAGGTAACATCAAGCTTATAATAATCCTGGTCAATAGCCTTTTGGACAACATCGAATAGCTTCGAGACGGAATCATAGTTGTCAAAAAATTTCCGATTAACTGGTTTGCCGCTATCAGCAGCAACAATAGAAGTCGTTTCACCATTACGGATTTCTACAACAACTGGCTTAGTGACGTCACCAATACAATAGCAAGCTACTTGTAATCTATACCGGTAGTTATCTAGCTTTTGAGTTTCCCAACGTTCCTGGTTTTGTTCCAATTGCTGTTCAGGAGAAGGATCACTAGAACAAGCGGAAAGTGGCAGAATCATCACCAGTAATCCTAACCAACAATAGCGATAGAGTCTGGAGTGTAACCTCATACTGTTCCAGTCACCAAGTAGAGTGACCAATGATAATTCAGGATCGTTGACGAATCTGCTAGTGATTTTGTTGCCATTGTTGGTACGGGGGGGGCAGTAGTTGTGTAGGGTGCGTTAGGGACGGGCGAGCCCTCATTTTTCACCTGTTCGCGCCCGGTTGGGACAGCCCGTCCCGTAACGCACCACCGGGTCAAACAGCTTTTAGGAAATGCACTCCTTGATGCTGTAGTCAGATCAATTTTTGGCGTTGCTGATTATGGGTATGGTTTCGCCCCCCTAGCCCCCCAATTCTGGGGGGAACAAAACTCTTAAAGTCCCCCAAAGTTGGGGGATTTAGGGGGCTTTAATAACACCAGATAATCGCGCATTCATTCCTTAATTCAGCAACGCCCAATTTTTACTGGTCTTGTAGGTATCTAACTATCCAGCCCACTAACAAAGGGAACCGCTCCATATCGACCTTTTAGGTAGCCTTTCTGTAGGGATTCATCATCACGAATTTTAAAATCTAGTAACGAATAGAGCTTAGTGCTATTGTTACTATCTTTCTCCATCAACCATACCTGGTCTTGATTAAATATCTCTCGCTCTAGGAAAGTTGTATCATGGGTGTTAACGATCAATTGAGCATTATTTTGATTAGCTGATTGGTTATTAAACTCCTTGATTAAATAGGTGGATATTTCTGAATGTAAGCTGCGGTCTAGTTTATCAATAATTAAAATTTCTCCATTATCCAAAGCATTTATCCAATATGGTCCAATTTCAAATAATCGTTGGGTACCATTTGATATCCCGAAATCATTTCCCTTGATTAATTTCAAAAAATTTTCACTATAATTAGTATATCTATCAAATTTTAAAGCAGTAAATTTATAATAGTCTTGAAACCTTGATGGGATTAAATTCAACTTAGAGCTAAACCAGATAAATATCTTTCCTAACTGACGGGGTGACGAAACAGGCTGAAATGCTTGCTATGTAAAGCTAGTAGCATTTTGTGGTAAAAAAAAGTAGGTCTCTAAATTTGCAACAAGACCTACGTATTGACAATGTTCCCAACATTCTACC
>NZ_JAAHHZ010000109.1:0-20015 GCF_010672005.1 Moorena sp. SIO4A5
TGTCGTCATTTCTTGGGTATCCTCGACTGCTGTTTTGCTGGTGCTTTCCGTTGGTCGAATACTAGGGATTTACTCACATCGCCAGAAGTAATTCACCAAGAACGATACGACCGTTTTATTACTGACCCAGCCTGGCAAATCATTACTTCTTCAGCTTCTGACCAAAAGGCTTTAGATAACTTCTATTTAGATAGCGTACGCGGTCAAGTCGGCAATCATTCCCCTTTTGCAGCGGCATTATTAGAAGCCCTCGAAGGTGGAGCAGATATCTATCCTCCTGCTACCAATGGTAAACCGCCTGGAGATGGGGTAATTACAGCCACCGAATTATATTTACATTTACGGGATCGAGTCGAAATACCCACAGAAAAATGCCGTCTGCGACAAACCCCTGGTATTTGGTGTTTAAATAAGCACGATAAGGGAGAATATATCTTTCTTTCTCCCGGACATGAACTTAATTTACCCCCCGCACCACCTTTGGATCAATCACAAAATCCCTATCGCGGTTTAAACTCCTTTGACGAGAAACACAGTTCACTGTTTTTCGGTAGAACATTACTAGTGGAAAAGTTACAGGATTTTGTCAAAGCTAATCCCCTGACAGTGGTGTTGGGTGCTTCCGGTTCGGGTAAGTCTAGCTTGGTCAAGGCAGGATTAATTCCCAAACTACGGCAAGATAATACCGAGAAATGGTGTATTTTGCCACCCATCCGTCCTGGTGAGACTCCCTTGGAACCATTAAATAATGTGCTGACTGAAGCTAAGTTACCCTTGGTTGAGCCACAAAACCCCCAGCATAACCTGGCAATGAGCATTGATGTTTGGGCAAAAAATAACCCAAACTCTAAGTTATTACTGTTTATTGACCAAAGCGAAGAAATTATTACACTCTGTCAAAACTATGATCAGCGTCAGGAGTTTTTCCAACAGATACTCACAGCCATAAATGCCCATGGGGATAAATTACGGGTAGTATTAACCCTACGTTCTGACTTTGAACCCCAAATCACAGATGTGGGCTTAAAGTTGGCACCGGAAGTACTAAATCAATTGGGAACTAAGGTACTGATAAATCTTTGGCAAAGTGGACGATTTATTGTACCGGCGATGACACGAGGGGAACTCAACGAAGCGATAGAAAAACCGGCTCAAGCACGGGTAATGTATTTTCAACCCCACGATTTAGTAGAAAAATTAATTGATGAAGTGGCGGATATGCCCGGAGGATTGCCCCTGCTGTCTTTTGCCTTGAGCGAACTTTATCTGAAATACTTAAGGCGACAAAGGCAGGCACAATATAGAGGAATCACCATTGACCGGGCGCTGACTCAAGAAGATTATCTTGAATTGGGGGGAGTAATGCGATCGCTAACTCAAAGGGCTGATCAGGAGTATCATTTGCTAGTTCAAGAAAATCCCGCTTATGACCAAGTAATCCGTCATGTCATGCTGCGGATGGTGGCACTAGGTGGGGGTGAATTAGCCCGTAGGCGGGTACCTTTATCGGAATTGGAATATCCACCAGCGAAAAATGCTTTAGTGAAGGAAGTAATTCAGCGTTTTAGCACAGCACGGTTATTGGTTATTGGACAAGATGCTGAGGGGAATCCTAATGTCGAACCAGCCCATGATGCTTTAGTACGGGGATGGCAAAGATTGCTGGGATGGAAACAAAACGAGGAAGAAAGCTTACTTCTACAACGGCGGTTGACTCCCGCAGCCCAGGAGTGGAAAAGCCAACAAAAGGCAAAGTTTCTTTGGCATGCTAACCCTCGTCTTGATTTGTTGAAAAAGGTATCTTTATCCGATGATAACTGGCTTAACCAAGTAGAAGCTGAGTTTGTGCGGCGTACTCTGCAAAAAAGGCGAAATGATAGCCGTCGATTCATTAGCCTAACGGTCGTGATTCTCGCTCTGAGTGGATTGAGCATCTTTAGTTTTAATCAGTTGCAGCAACTCAACTCCGCATCTGAGCAATTCCAAAGCGACTCTATCAAAGTACTAGCGGAATTTTCCATCAATACTGTATTGAACATTAACCCCACTTCTGAAAACAATCCAGTTCGTGGAGAGGTAAAGGCACTCAATAAAGCCCCTTGGAGAACTCTGTTGAACGAAAAAAATCAGGTATTTGCCATGTCACGTAAGTATAATAAGGGGCAAGTATTCACGATTGCACATCATGGACTTTTATCAAATACAAATTATAGTACTTTTATGTTTTTAGTGCTTAATTATATCAATGGACTTAATGGCAATAAAAAAGTATTAATGTCAAGTGATCATTGCGAACTTTTGACTTTAAATAATGATTTAAAAGGTTACAAAATAGCCGATATTATGGAAAAATTGGGGTATGAAACCAAGGAAATTTCCGCACCTATTAATAGCACAAAAATTCAAAATACAAACGCCAATATTATCATCATTGGAAATGCATGGGGCAATCTGGAAAATGATGAAATAAAGACAATTGAGCAGTTTGTATCGAACGGTGGGAAAGTCATTATTGTTGGATTAGGAGGGTATTGGAAAGATTACAGTGACAAACCTGATCAACTAGATAAGCTAGCACACCGAGGCAAATGCAATCAGGAAGGGCAGGATACAAATGATATCTCAACATACCCAATGAACAAGCTTTTAGAGAAATTTGATGCTCGTTTTGAAAGCTCTTTGATCAATTAGCAGAACACTAACTAGGTATTCAAGACGATCACGAATTAGAAGACAAGACTTTTATCCACAGAGTGCTTGTCTGTTTGAGACGAGCAGTTAAGGCGATGAATCACTCAGGATGAAAAAGGGGTAATCGCGTTTGTGACTATCTGAAGAATAACTCTAATGTGAGCGATCGCCATCTCTTTGACGATGTAAAGAAGTAGTTGCAGAAGATAAAATTTTTTAACACTAGAAACAGTTCTTGGTCAAATATGGGCCTTGCTGAATTAAGGAATGAATGCGCGATTATCTGGTTTTATTAAAGCCCCCGTTGGTCCCCCAACTTTGGGGGACTTTAAGAGTTTTGTTCCCCCCAGAATTGGGGGGCTAGGGGGGCGAAACCATACCCATAATCAGCAACGCCTAGTTTTTTGGCATCGTTTACGGCGGTGTTCAGGGGAGAAATGCCGTTTTGGTAGTTGTTGATGCCGATGATAAAGGCGAGATTGCGGGAGAACATATAGCGTGCGATTTTATTAAGTACACAATTATGGTTTTTTATGGAACAGGAATTATTAAGGGAGGCAGGGAATATAGCAGTTGGCATTCAAACTATTTTTGGCAAGAATGAAACAGCCCTGCCTCCTGGAGGTTAGGGGTGGGTACCCATCTATGTTTTTGCCAGAATGAAATCGCCCTGCCCTTAATAAGAGGGACTTTTGAATCTAATTTCACTCTTTGTTAAGGAAACCGACACCTTGTAAAATACTGTCGTATGTATAAATATGAGCTTACCATGTCTACCGAAACTAATTCCCAGACTAAGAACACTACAGGTGCTGATGCGGTTGATGACGCGATCGCAAAGGGAATTGATTTAGATGGCTCCCCAATCCCCAAAGCTAAGTTAGACCTTTACACTCAAGTGATGGGGTTGGAAGCTCAACGGCAACGGAGCGGTGTTAGCAATACCATGAGATCGAGAATTGTGCGGATTGGAGCGAAGCATATCCCTCAAGCAGAACTCAATCAAATGCTGCTCGATGCTGATTTTACCCCTCTTAAAGACAAAGAGATTGCTTTTTACTACGGACCTAAGTAGGGAGTAGGGAGTAGGGAGTAGGGAGTAGGGAGTAGGGAGTAGGGAGTAGGGAGTAGGGAGTAGGGAGTAGGGAGTAGGGAAATTCGGATCAAAAATTATCACACTTGATTTAGGATCCCTAGAGTATAAATATCAATAGGGTTGGCGAATTGTTACAGCTCTGAGCTAATTCACCAACCCTATTGTAAGTAACATTAAACGTAAGTATTAAGCTATCAGCCCTTCCCTTAGCGGTGGAACAGGCTTCGACGCTGGGAGGTAGCCATTAGCTGATCGCTGATAGCTGATAGCTGATCGCTGTTCGCGTAGCGTGCGCGTAGCGCATTAGCTTACCAGCCAAAACCCTAAACTAAGTTAATACTTACCTGCTCCAATACTGTGGAAATTGCTTGAATCAAAACTAGGGAATTTTCTGCCACAGTTGCAGTAATTTCCCTGGTCATCGGTAAGCTATCTACTACGATACCGGTACACAATAACATCATGTAGAGAATTGAGTACTTAAACATAGACCGGGCAAGTTGATTATCTGTAGGTTCCTTAAGCAGCAACCATGCTTTTTTGATAAAAATACTGCCCAAAAGAATAGCAACTATTCCATAAACGACGCCCGATTCTCCTAAGGGATAGATCAACAATAGGGAGGTGGGGACGACTAATAAGGTGTAATACCAAATTTGACGAACAGTAACCTCTTCACCAGCTACTACCGGTAACATCGGTATCCCAACTTTGGCGTAATCCTCGTGAATCATTAACGCTAACGCCCAGAAGTGAGGGGGTGTCCACAAGAACACAATCAGAAATAGTAACCAAGGGGCCCAACTCAATTCTCCTGTCACCGCAGCCCAACCCACTAGGGCTGGAATTGCTCCTGCTGCACCACCAATGACGATGTTTTGGGCAGTGTGGCGCTTGAGGATATGAGTGTATATGAGCATATAGAAGATAATGCCAGATAGCGCTAGTAAGGCACTAAGGAGATTAGCGAAGACTGTTAGCAGGGTGAACGAGAGTATTGCTAATGCGATCGCAAACAGCAAGGCATCACGAGGCTGCACTTTCCCAGAAGGAATGGGACGGTGGCGGGTGCGCAACATTTCATAGTCGATATCACGGTCATAGATGCAGTTAAGTACTTGGGCAGATGCTGCGGCCAAAGTCCCACCGACCAGGGTAACTAGCAATAATATGGGATCGACTTGTCCATCGGATGCCAACCACATCCCTGCTGCTGTCGTAATTAATAGTAGTGGAATAATTCGAGGCTTTGTTAGTTGATAGTAACTTTGAATAACCTCTCTTATGTTTTCATGTTGACGGGTTAAACTAGTCCCAAGCATTCAATTCACCAATTCCTTCTCTAAAAAGTCTCAAGTGTTAAGCATGTTCGTCCTTAGGGTTCCCGTAGGGTAGGAGGAAGCATTAAGGATGAAGGACCAAGGGTGAAGTTTGAAAGATAACAACATAGGGGTTGTTGAGCAACCAATTCATGGTATACTTCTTATGGTCTAATCTTTTCCAGAGGTGCGACCCGTGGCGAATTTAATTCTTAATGGTAAGAGCGCACCTATAGCATCGTTAGCAACAACAAGTAGACCAACAAGTAGACCGACAAGTAGATAACGGTCCCCAGATCATAGTTTCAAGATGGGATCCCCTAGCGGCTCAATCTTCCGATTCTATTTAGCTGATATACAACTTATAAAACCGGACTTGATAGTTTACTTGCCAGCTATCACACTGGATACGTCACACTTAATCCTTCATAATTCATAGGTTCTCGCTTTGCTTCTACTGACTTTGGCACTCCACACTTGCGCGGTCACGTAAGGCCAAGACTGTAAACCCTACCAGTACTCCTAATAATGCTGCTCCCACTGCTTGATGGCAGATAGTTAGTAGTTCCACTTGTAGCCTTAACCGGAAGGTAGCAACACCGAGGAGTATCTGTAAAACTACCAAGCTAGCAGCTAGATTAGCTAACTTTCGCAGTACTGGATGTAGGGCTGGTGTCCGGGATGCTATCACCACGACGGCGACAGTTGCTACGGTCGCTGGCACCACACCAGCAATATGGCTATTCATCACGGTACACAGCTGTGTACCGCCAAAACACTGATGCACTGCCCAGCGGGAAGCGACTAGTCCACCTAATAGACTTTGTAGATAAACAAAAATCACTGCGGTTAAGCTCAGCCAAGGTAACTTCCCAACTGAACCTGTCCCTTGATAGGGGGTCAGCAGTGTACCAATCACGATTAGAGTTGAGAAAAATAGCAGTGCTGTTCCTAGATGAGCAGTGACGATATCAAACCGGAGCAGTTCTGTAACCGTCAGTCCCCCCAGGACTCCTTGAAAAATAATTAGCCCTAGAGCAAATGTGGATATCCAGGGCAGCCAGTTGGGTAAATCCCGCCGATGCCACCAAGATAAGCTAGCGAGAGCGATCGCACTAATACCAATCAAGGCAGCATCAAGGCGGTGAAACCACTCTAAAAATACTTGCAAATTCATCTGCTGGCTTGGCACCAGCTGACCATAGCATAAAGGCCAGTCTGGGCAAGCCAGACCAGCATTCATCACCCTGGTAGCACTGCCTACTGCCATCAACAGCAAGGTAGCGATCGCAATTTTCCACACCAAGCTCCGAATCCTGGCCTGAGGCTGGGTCAGGTTGTTGGAGGTTACATCATTCTGATTCTGATCAAGAGCCGATTGAGCTATAGCCATCTGCAATAGGAAAATGCAAACTAAGTTAATCAAATCCCGAGTAGTGGCTCATTTTCGTTGGTAGAAGATTGCCAATCTCAAAGATCATCTCTATTCCTATACCACTGTAACCAGCCTTTTCCTTAATTTCTGAAGCTTTAGAGATTTTTCAGATTGCTATTCCCCTGCCCTAAAGGGTCACAGTTACTTGGACTCAATGATTTACTATTGATTTACTTTTTTATATTTTTTTTAGCTATGTTAAGTTTTATTGAATAAAATCTTAAGTTTTGTTGAAATTTTTCGGGTGCTGTGCCAGTGATCCTAAAAAAAAGTCTAAAAATCTCTAGGTGTGACCCAATCAATTGTTTAGCTGCTTTACCGTAGTTAATAGAGCAAGCCAAGCTTGCTCTAATATCCTCTACTCACGCCCGTCACTGCTAGCAGGCCATCAGAATTGTTGTCTGTAATGTGGACACTATGGGCGGAGTAGCTCACCAGAAGGCTGATTTTCCTTAAAAATATAGCCATGCCCTGACATTCTAGGACACTAAATCGGTTCGTGCCTCGCCTGCCTTGATAATCCCTGTTACTTTTGTTGATATAAGTATTCAACCCTAATCTCGTGAACATTCCAAGCCAAATTTCAACCCTTATTGCTGGCATTTTCATAACCCTGATTAGTCTCTGGTACGGTCAGAATCATGGACTTATGCCAGTAGCCGCCTCCTCAGAAGCCGGTGATGTAGATGGTCTGTTCAACTTGATGATGACCATTGCCACTGGTCTATTTATCCTCATCCAAGGGGCACTTATCCTAATAGTCATCAAATTTCGTAGACAAAAAAATGACCAAACCGATGGGCCATCGACCCATGGCAATATCCCCCTAGAGATCCTTTGGACCGCAATCCCGACGGTGATTGTCTTTGTCCTAGCTGTCTATAGCTTTGAGGTCTACAACGCTATGGGAGGTCTGGATCCCATGGCTTCTCATGACCACCATCAGCAGGAAATTGCCCACAATCATCAGATGTCACCATCTGGGCAAGAGGGGAATGAAAGTCTGATTGCCATGGTTCCAGGTCAAGGCACAGTTGCCCTAGGTATTGGAGCGCCTCCAGGACAAGAAGGTCAAGGTGAACCCCTAGAGGTTAATGTCGCTGGTATGCAGTATGCCTGGATTTTCACCTACCCTCAAACCGGTGTTATGTCTGGGGAAATGCATGTCCCAGTTGGACAACCGGTTAAGCTGAATATCGAAGCTAACGATGTGATCCACGCCTTCTGGTTGCCAGAGTTTCGGATTAAGCAAGATGCTATCCCAGGTCGGATTAGTCAACTAGGGTTTACAGCAACTAAAGTGGGTGATTACCCGATCATCTGTGCTGAACTCTGCGGGTCCTACCATGGAGGAATGAAAACCAGGTTAATCGTTGAAACACCGGAAGAGTATCAAGCCTGGGTTCAGGAAAATCAATTCGCTAGTGCAGACACCATGGAAAAAGCGGTGGCTGTTAATCCTACGACCATGTCAGAGGGTGAGTTCTTGGCTCCCTATGCCTCTGAAATGGGTATTGATTCCCAAACTCTCCAACACCTAGACCACTCTCACCATCATCCTGGAATTATCCAATAAGTTCATATTAGAATTAAGAATTTAGAATTAAGAATTTAGAATTAAGAATTTAGAATTAAGAATTTAGAATTAAGAATTTAGAATTAGTTCATTCTCCATTCTCCATTCTTCATTCTTCATTCTCCATTCTCCATTTTCCATTCTCCATTCTTCATTCTTCATTCTTCATTCTTCATTCTTCATTCTCTTGCCTATTGCCTCTTGCCTATCCTTTTAGTCCATCACACCTCCACTATCCCATGACGACGCAATTAGAAAAACCGGAATCTGTCAAAGATGCTGGTCATGTTGAAGAACATGAGCGGCGTTGGCAAGATTACTTCACCTTCAATACCGACCATAAAGTGATTGGGATTCAATACCTGGTCACTTCATTTGTGTTCTATTTCATCGGTGGCGCATTAGCTGGATTAATTCGCACTGAGTTGGCAACACCAGACCCGGATTTATTGAGCCCTTTAACCTACAACCGAGTGTTCACCATGCACGGAACAATTATGTTGTTCCTATGGATTATCCCGGCTGGTGCTGCTTTTGCTAACTATCTGATTCCCTTGATGATTGGGGCAAAGGATATGGCATTCCCCAAGCTGAATGCGGTGGCATTCTGGATGAATGCTGTGGGGGGTTTGCTGTTAATGAGTAGTTTTTTCGTAGGTGCTCCCGAAGCCGGTTGGACCTCTTACCCCCCTTTGAGCTTGATTAGTTCTCAGGTGGGTGAAGAAATTTGGATTCTGAGCATCCTGGTGATCGGGACTTCCTCAGTGCTAGGGGCGCTTAACTTCTTCACCACTATTGTGAAGATGCGCACACCTACCATGACTATTCATGATATGCCTCTGTTTTGCTGGGCAATGTTAGGAACCTCAATCCTAGCTTTGATTGGTACTCCAGTCCTAGCAGCAGCGTTAATTTTCCTGTCCTTTGATTTAATTGCTGGCACCAATTTCTTTAACCCGACTGGGGGAGGAGACCCAATTGTTTACCAGCACATGTTCTGGTTTTACTCCCACCCGGCGGTGTACATCATGGTGCTACCGTTCTTTGGGGTAATTTCCGAAATCCTACCGGTGCATGCCCGTAAGCCGGTTTTTGGCTATCGTGCGATCGCATACTCCAGTATGTTGATTTGTTTCCTAGGACTAATTGTCTGGGCGCACCATATGTTCACTAGTGGCACTCCTGGTTGGTTGCGGATGTTCTTTATGGCTGCCACCATGCTGATTGCTGTGCCCACAGGGATTAAGGTGTTTAGCTGGGTGGCAACGATTTGGGGCGGAAAAATCAGCTTAAATAGTGCCATGCTCTTTGGTATGGGCTTTATCTCGGCATTTTTGATTGGGGGTCTCAGCGGTGTCATGCTCGCTTCCGTTCCCTTTGATGTCCATGTTCATGACACTTATTTCATTGTCGCTCACTTCCACTACGTTCTATTTGGTGGTAGTGTGCTCGGATTATTTGGCGCAGTTTATCACTGGTTCCCCAAAATGACCGGGCGAATGGTCAACGAAACCTTAGGACGCATTCACTTTGTGTTGACCTTCATTGGTCTAAATATGACCTTTTTGCCGATGCATGAGCTAGGTCTATTGGGTATGAACCGTCGGGTTGCTATGTATGACCCCCAGTTTCAAAGCCTCAACATGATCTGCACTATTGGCTCCTATCTTCTAGCGGTTTCTACCATACCCTTTGTGATTAACATCCTCTGGAGTGTGAACCGTGGTAAAATCGCTGGTCGCAATCCTTGGAGAGCTCTGACATTAGAGTGGCAAACTACCTCTCCTCCTGCTATTGAGAACTTTGACGAGGAACCCATTTTGTGGTCCGGTCCTTACGAATACGGTATCGACAGTTATAGTGTTGACACCGATAAACAGGTCGAGGAGTTGCTGGTTGAAGTTAAAGGAGATGTTGGGTAAGTGTGGGTTTAAGGTTGTTTGGTTGAAGGTTGTTTGGTTGAAGGTTTGTTTTGGTTGAAGGTTGAAGGTTGTTTGGTTGAAGGTTGTTTGGCCACGCTACGCGAACAACCTGTTAACCTACCCTACGGGAACGCCAAGGGCGAACAACCTGTTAACCTACCCTACGGGAACGCCAAGGGCGAACAACCTGTTAACCTACCCTACGGGAACGCCAAGGGCGAACAACCTGTTAACCTTCAACCTTCAACCTGCTAACCTTCAACCTCCTAACTTACCATAATCGAAGCTCAACAGGCACAAATGTCAGCTGAAGAAGATTAATTCAAAGGAATTTATGCAAGGCTCAACGATAGATCCGTCTAAAACTAGCCTCAACTATCATCATGAGGTTGAGGCGGCAGAGGTACATCACGAGGAGCATCCGGATTTTCGGATGTTTGGTTTGGTGGTGTTTCTAGCTGCTGATAGTATGACCTTCTTGGGAATGTTTGCCGCTTTTTTAATTTATAAAGCGACCATGCCAGCTTGGCCTCCAGAGGGTACAGAATTAGAATTATTGGTGCCAACAATTAACACCATTATCCTGATTACTAGTAGTTTCGTCATGCACCGGGGCCAGAGTGCTATTAAGAAGAATGATGTCTCTGGTTTGCGACTCTGGTTTGGAATCACTGCTCTGATGGGTGCGATGTTCTTAGGAGGACAAGTCTATGAGTACACCCATGTAGACTTTGGTCTGACTACTAACTTATTTACCAGTTCTTTCTTTGCCTTAACTGGTTTCCATGGTCTTCATGTTACTTGCGGACTCGGGTTAATTATGTTAGTATTAATGCGATCGCTAAATTCAAAGCACTACTCCAGTGAAGAGCATTTTGGTGTAGAAGCCGCAGAACTCTACTGGCACTTCGTTGATGTGGTGTGGATTGTTCTGTTTGTAATCGTGTATTTGATTAATTAGTTTTCGCCACAGTTTTCTTAACAAAGTTTTGATGCACTACCCCCCGATTGGGGGGATTTTTTTTTGAAGGTTAAGCGGTTGGAGGTTAGCAGGTTGAAAGTTAGCAGGTTGTTCGCGTAGCGTGGCCAATAGGCCAAGGTTGTTCGCGTAGCGTGGCCAATAGGCCAAGGTTGTTCGCGTAGCGTGGCCAAAGGCCAAGGTTGAAGTAGGGTGTGTTAGGGGCGGACTTGCCCTGATGTTTCACCTCGTGGCCAGGGCTGGGATAGTCCGCCCCGTAACGCACCACCAAAAGTTGAAGTAGGGTGTGTTATACTAAGTTGCGATCAAAGGTACAACTTTATCTGCCCCCAATCTCCCCATCTCCCCATCTCCCCATCTCCCCATCTCCCCATCTCCCCATCTCCCCATCTACTATCTTTGAATGCAACTCGGTATTAGGGGCGGACTTGCTCTTATGTTTCGCCTCGTGGCCAGGGTTGGGATAGTCCGTCCGGAAATGAAACGGGCAAGATGCCCGTTCCACCAAGATGCCTGTTTATGGATGATGGTAGCGCTAATCCAAACAGCACAGGTGAATTTAACCCGTTGGATTCCTTACAATTTTCAACAATCACTTAGGATTTCTATAGTAGGGAAGGATGTCATCTTGTTTAGGAAAATTTCGATATAAAAAAACCATGATAACGGCAAACGATATAGCTGCTACAATTGCTTTTTGACCTAATAATGGTTCCATTGAAGCTCGATAATCGTTTACCGAAATGAAGTCAACGTTTGAGCTACTATAGTAGTGTCGAATCCTAAAAATTGTTACAATAGTATTGTAAAGACTATGACAAAGGATTGGGACTATTAATTTGCCAGTCTTAAAGTAGAGAACACAAAATATAGTTCCGGCAATGAACAAGCCTACAATATCGAATCGCAAATGGAAAATCGCAAATAATAAAGATGAGGTAAATATTCCGGCTTTGATCCCCCATTTCATTGCCCACTTCTGCAAGATTATTCCACGACAAATAAGCTCTTCCAACAACGGAGCACAAACAATTGCTGAAAAGCTACAAAATATTAGCCCTATAACATTTGTGAAGCATGATTCATTAATGAATTTTTCAACATAATCTGGAAAAATAAATGAAATATAATATAAATTCAGCGAATAAAAGCCCCAAGCAAAAGCATATTCTATAATAACTATAAAAATAATTAACTTTAGATTTTTTTGGTGCTTTAAAATACCCAAATTAAAAATACCAAATTTTCTTAAATCGAATCCAACTCTTCGGATCTCTAAAAATAAAAATAATCCGATAAATAACGATACAATTACACCGATTACTGCGTTAAAATCGGCATTTTCGATAAGCTCGCTAAAATCCCTGTTATTCACCAAGCCAAATAATCCGACTATTGTCAAGATGTAAATTGGGAAACCTAGAAACCAAAATAATAAAAACTCAGGGATATTAAGCTTATTAAAGGGGTGATTTATTGAGTCTTTAGCCAATGACTCTTCTGAATAAAGTTTATTTCTCTTTGTCGGAAAAAGGAATAAGACTGATAAGCCCCAAATACTTAATAATCCTAACCATCCCCAATTACTTGGATATCCCTTGTCGTGAATATATAGACGGCACCCTTTGACAAGAGGCACATATCCATATAATAGTAATCCTAAAATCAGTAAAATAATGAGTAGAGATAAAGGTGGATACAATGAGGCTAAAAACCTTTCATTTTTTTGTGAAATTAATCCAAGAGTTAATAACGGAATAAACTGGAAAGCTAATCCACAAAGAATTAGGTTGATAGAGTGATTTTTGGAATTGGTATTCTTGATTGTCATTGGCTCCGTAGGTAATATACTATAATCGTTTCATACCAATGGAATAGAGAGGATTGACAAAAACAGAGGGAGTGGGCAAGCTTGAAAACAGAAAGCACTCATCGGTTATCAACATGCCAAGAATTAACTTCCCTATCCAGAAAGCCCTGTGGGATAGCTGATGTCAAGTGGTTAATTGGAGCAACTTTGGACATCTAACCACCTGTATTGGCATAATAATAGCCCTGATAGAAACAAGGAGCGTTAAGAAACAGCATCACAAAGGTCTTTATCCCCTTGAATTCCAGGTACAAACGTACCACTACTATTCTTACTACCTTTTTGTACTCAATCAGGATTATTTGGTTAAAGGTTGTTCGCCTTTGGCGTTGCCTTCGGGTAGGTTAACCGGTTTAAGGTGATCTTAATTGACTAGAATAAGGATTCTCATAGTAATTAAATACACCAGATTTTTTCCCGATTCCCGATTCCAGACTCCCTATTATCGATTCTCGACTCCCTATTGCCTACTCCCTATTCCCTATTCCCTATTCCCTATTCCCTATTCCCTTGACTAAATGATTACCCCTATTCACAGATTCCTAACAACTCCTTGTAATAAACGATTTACTCCTCAAGTTATCTTTTGGTTTAGCCTCAGCCTAACCTTTACGGTAGTGTATAGCTTCCTAGCACTACGGGAAGCATTCAGCGGTGAGTATATTGTCCAAGATGATGCTCGACAACATATATTTTGGATGATGCGATTTCTTGATCCAGAGCTGTTTCCTAAAGACTTAATTGCTGATTACTTTCAAACGGTTGCTCCAGCTGGCTACACTACAGTCTATCGAGTGATAGCAGCATTGGGTGTTAATCCATTGCTATTTAACAAACTCTTACCGGTAGTGTTGAATCTGGTTAGCGCTAGCTATTGCTTTTGGGTATGTCTGGAATTGTTGCCAGTACCGGCAGCTGCCTTTAGTGCTACCCTGTTGCTGTCTCAAGCGTTGGGTATGACTGATACGGTGGTGTCTGGAACACCGAAGGCGTTTGTCTATCCCCTATTGTTGGGGTTTATGTATTACCTAGTGCGGGGGTCATTGTGGTTTTGTTTGGGTGCGATCGCACTCCAAGGTCTATTCTATCCCCAGTTAGTCTTTATCTCTTCCGGTACCTTAGTTTTACGACTATTTGAATGGCGCAATGGTAAGTTAGGGTTATCCCAAGAGCGACGTTGGTTGTGTTTGGCCGGTTTGATAGTAGCCTTTTTGGTGATGCTGCCCTATGCTCTCAAAACCAATGAGTTTGGTCCAGTGATTTCTGTCGCTGAAGCCAGACAGTTACCAGAGTTTTTTCCAGGGGGGCGATCGCGTTTTTTTTATGACGATGATCCCGCTAAGTTTTGGTTAAAAGGTAGAAGCGGAATTCGTCTGACTTCGATTCTTACTCCAGCTACTAATGCAGCGGGATTTTTACTGCTGCTCTTGCCATTATTTCCCAATAAATTTCCTTTAGTCAAGCAGATCAGTAAAGAAATTACCCTTTTGCTCCAGATGGTGATAGCGTCTCTCGGGATGTTTGTTGCTGCTCATGTTTTGCTATTTAAATTACATCTTCCTAGTCGCTATACTCAACATAGTCTGAGAGTGATAATGGTGCTAAGTGCTGGCATAGTTTTTATCATTCTGATTGATAGCATCTTTAAGTGGGCAAGCCAGCCTAGCCAAAGCGGTTTTTCTAACTCTGGTTTTTCTAGTATTTTTTCTATACCTAACGTTTTGGCGATAGCAACTACTACGATAATTGCAGCAGCCTTAGTATTCTATCCTAGTTTTGTAGATGATTTTCCCATTACTGCCTATAAAGTCGGGGATACTCCATCCTTGTATAACTTTTTTCAACAACAACCGAAAGATAGCTTAATTGCTTCTCTGTCTCCAGAGATGAATAATATCCCCACCTTTGCTCAGCGTTCGGTTTTGGTAGCGAGTGAGTATGCTATTCCTTACCACGTCGGATATTATCAGAAATTTCGACAACGAACTCTAGACTTAATTGATGCTCAATATAGTGCTAATCTCTCCGTTGTTAAGGAGTTTATTAAAAAGTATGATATTGATTTTTGGGTACTAAACCCAATTGAGTTAAAGGCTGATGCTATTAAAGATCGCAAGTGGTTGAAGCAGTATCAGCCAGCAGCTAATAATGCTATTCAACAACTTGAACAAGGGATAAAACCTGCTTTGGAAGAAGTGATGGCATCTTGTTCGGTGTTTGAAACTCAGGGATTGGTGGTTTTGGAGGCGAAATGTATTGTTAGGGAGTAGGGAGTAGGGAGTAGGGAGTAGGGAGTAGGGAGTAGGCAAGAGGCAAAAGGCAAAAGGCAAGAGGCAAAAGGCAAGAGGCAAAAGGCAAGAGGCAAAAGGCAAAAGGCAAAAGGCAAGATCTAATAGACAATAGGGAAACAATATTGTCTATTGGATCAGCTATTTAAAAAATGCTATATTACTTGATTTAATTTGATGAAATTACTTCTTTAAATTTCGTTAATAGCTAATCGTTAAAATTGCCAACATTAAAATTTTATATTGTTAAATATTGTTAAATAATGCCAAAAATATCTTGACAATGTGGGCTTTATTGGTAATAATAAAAATGTCTGGTGTTTCGATATGATTATCGGACAAAAAGCCGCGCTTGAGACCATCATTCCAACAGCGCGGCTTATTCCCCAAGGATATCGGAGATAATTCCATGATGCCAAATAAACGCTCAACTGATCATGCTATCTACTATCAGCGATACCTAGATCGCCTGGCACAACTATCAGGGAAGAAACCCCCTCGCCCAAAATCCTATCCTCGTCCCCTAACTGACCTAGACCGAATTCTGATTCAACTGTACAGTAACTGGCAACTGGCGATGACACCAAAGGAATTCATGTCGAAATGGGAGGTTAGTCGAGAAGACATAGCATTAATCTGCTCCCGCTCCATCAGTACAGTTAACAGCTGGTTTGCTGGAAATAAGCGCTATAAAGCTCCTGGTGCTGACGTGTTACGACATCTTGCCCTGATGGACTTTTTGTTGGAAAATTTCGATGCTATTCCCAGGGAGTTGTTGGAGCGATTATGTGGTAGTAATCTTGAAGGTTATTCGCCCTAGGGGTATTGATAAACAAGTAGTGGTTTGGCTACGGTCTGGTAAAGGATTCGGGAGCTAAAATCACTACTTGTGTACGACTGCCAAACTTACTAGTTTATTGACCTAACGATCATGTCAAATCAAGCTTTAACAGACTATTTCAACTTTATTGCTCCTACTGATATTCGCATCAAAGGAACAAGAATTGGTATTGAAACTATATTATATGACTATCTAGACTGTCATAAAACCCCAGAAGAAATTGCTCAAGCTTATACATCATTAACTCTAGAACAAGTCTACGCTACTATTCTCTATTACCTGCAAAATCAAAACGCTGTGAGCGAATATATGAAAAACTGGATTTTTCATGGTCACACCATGAGGGAGCAGCAACGACTCAATCCGCCTCCTGTTTCCGAGAAACTGCGCCAATTAAGAGCAACAAGAAAAGCTAGGCAACAAGGGAATGAGTCTTAATTATCTAATTGATGAAAATGTTAATTCTCTCTATCCTACACAAATTAGACGAAGAGAACCCAGTATTGTGATCAAAGTGGTGGGAGAATCGGAAACACCACCTAAAGGTACTCTAGATCCAGAAATTCTTGACTGGTGCGAGGAGAATAACTTTGTGCTGGTAACCAATAACCGGACTTCCATGCCAGTTCACTTAACTGACCACCTAGCACAAGATCACCACATACCAGGTATTTTTATTCTTAACCCTAATTTGACTATTGGAGAAAACCTTGAGGAGTTAATCATAGCAGCTCTTGCCTCTGAAGACAATGAGTACCAAGACCGCATTGTTTATTTGCCTCTGCCATAGGTTGATCAGTAAAGCTATTAGCCCTAGAAATGCTGAGATTATCTATAAATACGTTATTGTCTTAACTGATCACAGATGGTATGATCCTTGAGTTCATCCTTCGTTAAATGTATAAAAAAAATGGTTAATGAATATACAGGGATTACCGAGTATTACGATCTATTGATGACATCTGGTTACTACGACTATCAGAAGATGGCTAAGGAAGTACACTCGATTGTGGGTGATGGTTGTGAGCTTCTTGAGTTAGGTGTAGGAACGGCATTACTGGCAGAACAGTACATGAAGATCGACCCAACCTGCAAGTTTACAGGAATCGATTTTACCCCATCCATGATTGAAATTGCCAAAAGACGGTTGGGAAATTGGGCTAAATTGATTGAAGCTGATGCGATCACAATGGACTTAAAGGCAACATTCGATGGGGCGATCGCTAATGGAGGAGTGTGGGGATTTCTTGATTGGGGTGATCGATGGGAATTAGCGAGTCACATTCCCGATGTTGAAGCCAACCGTCAAGGGTTGAAAAATTTAGCTCGCCACTTACGAGAAGGAGGATTGTTATTGCTCAACCGGCAAAAACCACACGAGAACTATGATAAATCCCTGTCAGCGGGAATTGTCTATTCCCAGTTTATTGAGGAAGGGGAAGATACTAGGGATTATTATACCATCAAAAAAAGCTATTTATTTAAGAAAGATGGAGAAATTATGGCTCAAGAACAGCTAACGCTTACTTATTTCAAGCCAGAGGCTTATCGGCAAATGTTAAGTGAAGCGGGATTTGATTTCCAAGGTACAAATAATAGCGAACTCTTGGCGATTTACAAAAAGCGGTGATATTCGATTATAAGATAATCTTATCAACGACTAGGTTGATAAGATTATCTTATAATATTCCTAATCGAGTACAAATTCTGGCGTTCCGGAATTAGGGGATGAAGACAGAGCGCTATTAATTAACGCTAGTTATAACCGGAGGTAAGAATGGCTGGACGATATATTGACGGAACCCAACTGGCTTCGTGGCGACAAGAGGCGATGGAGCAAGCGAACGGGGGGGCACTACAAACCCGACTGCACAGGTAGTTGGCTACGCTCTGGTGAAGGTTCCGGGTGCTAAAATCACTACTAGTGAAATTTGATAGAGTGACGTTCAATTTGATAATGCTCTAGTTTCCTCAGCTGTTGTATGGTTCAAGCGAAAAAAATCGGATAAAAACCATAACGTTAAATTCACCTTTGGCGGAACCATCCACAAGCCAGCCCTGCAAAAAGACGTTAGTTGGAAAGTATTGACTTCTGAAAATAAATGGTCGCACTTTCCATTGTTTGATGAACGTCAAGTTATATTTATTCTCAACCAATCAAAAGCAATTGTTACCAACTCATATCTTATTCTCTACCCCAAGCCAGATTTGGAAAACGCCATAAACGAAAATCCCAACTTGGACAAATTGCTGATAGAAGCGCTTAATCAAATTACTGGGAAAGCTATGGTTGATGAGGGTAGAGTTTATGGTGGAGGGATGTATAAATTAGAACCGAAGGAACTGGCTAATGTACCAGCATTTGAGCTGCAGGGGTTGCTATCAAAAGGTTCTAAGTAAGGGGAGCATCTCAAAGTTTTAAATCTATAATTCAGGGAACAAGAGTTGTGTTTTATGCTTCCATCGGAGTATGTTTGCAAAATAAAGTTAGATGCACCCTCTCACCCCTTAATGGTCAGGTAGTGGTACACAAGTAGTGATTTTAGCTCCTGTTACTTTGACCAGACTGTAGCCAAATCACTACATGTTAATCACTACCAATGGTCAAAATTTACAACAACTTTAATTTTAATCCCGAGAATGTGAAGGAATTGTGTTGACATTACAGCAAGTCATCATTTATGATTAATGTAAGATCCAATCAGACTTGACACAATAGTATTTTTACTGGTAAGCTTTATATAGCTATACCCAAAAGCTTGGCATTTCAGATTTTTTGTAGTCTGATTGGATCTAACAATCGACTCATTATTCTGATTGGCAGCGCTTGGTAATGCTCCAAATCTGGAAATGGTCGATGTAAGAGGTATTCTTCAAAAGCCAGTGAGTCATACCAATAACTCTTCTACCCTTCTAGAAGGCTACGCCAACACACCCCTAGGTGAGATTATCACCATTTACGTTATATAATTATAGGAACCATTATCATAAATATCTCAAAGTTGTAAATCTATAACTTAGGGAAGTGGAGGAGTGTTTTAGCCTTCAATGCTCGTAGTCATTGCTATGTGTACCACCGTGTATCTGTGTGATTGGCTGTGTTTTGCCTGGTTGCCATATAGGTGGACTAGTTGCAGATTTTCATACTAGAAAGACTCAGCCAGAATCAGTTTCGCAGGCCGTTTCTGGCTGCTGTCCTTCTAACAACGAATACAAACTACCTCGGCTCTTCTAGGGCCGCTAACTCCCTATGATATCACATCAAAATCCCCATTTCAATGTGGAGGTTAGCCAGGTTGTTAATACATCAACAGGTGCATCAACTCCCGATACACCTCCTGGCGCTCCACTTATCCCCCTGATCCAAGGTGGAACAGCAGTGGCTGCAGTCATTGCCTTAACCGTGTACTCAAAAACAATTATCGAAGCGATAACCAAATTAGTTAAAGAAGCAAAGGAGGATTGATCACTGGATAGCCTAAATTGATCAACTTGGGTTATCTTCGGTAATTACCTTTAATCCCCAGATAGTTGTTGAGACTATCTGGGAAATAGTTTTAGTTACTGACAGTAAGCAATCAGCTTTCAGCAATCAGCTTTCAGCAATCAGCTTTCAGCAATCAGCTTTCAGTTTTCAGTTTTCAGTTTTCAGCTTATGCGCTACGCGCACGCTACGCGAACAGCCATTGGCAGTAAGCCAGGCTAAGAGAGCTTTTGAATAAAATAAGTTGACCGCTGACCGCTGACCGCTGACCGCTGAGGTCAAGAAGTCAGGTTTAAGCAGTCCCTTAAAGATCCCACATCACTGGATTATCATCTAAATGGTCTGTAACCAGCCGTCCAATCTGATCAATGTCTTGTAGCTCATCAGCAGCAGACAGCTTAACCTCAACAGCTTGAGCATTGTCAATAGCTTGGGCACTATTTCGGAATCCTGCGATCGCATTAGTTTGTGGCTGAGACATCAACCATGCCAGAGACAACTGAGCCAGGGTACA
>NZ_JAAHHZ010000011.1:0-84543 GCF_010672005.1 Moorena sp. SIO4A5
GTCTCCAGTTATTTATAGGGATTTTGCTGGCGGTACTCTTGCGAGGGAACAAAATAGCTGCTACTGCTGGAACTTGGATTAGTAATCCCTTGACTTATGTACCGATTTTTGCATTCAACTTTCACGTCGGAGAATGGCTACTGAATCAGGATGAATTGGCTAATGTGAGTTTCCAATCTTGGCAGGAATTTAGAGAATTGGGCTCAGAAATTGTCCTAACCTTATTTGTTGGTTGTTTTGCCGTTGGGTTGGTTTGTGCTGTGGTTAGTTATTGGTTGAGTGTAAAGCTGATCTATCGATTGCGGAGTGCTCGTTCCTTGCAGCATCAGAAAAAGCGATGTTCCTTTGGAACTGCTTCGCGATGCTCTGAAAGAACTGCTACGCAAACGCACCGCATTGAACACTATAGTTCTCAATCCTCAGTGCTCAGTGCTGAGTCCGAGAATGCTAACTCCTGAGTCCTGAGTAAGACTTCACCTTTTATACTTCATCCTTGATCCTTGATAACAGCCAGGGCGATCAAATCCTCAATTTTTTTAATAGTGGTATCCCCTGCTAAGTAACCAATACCTCGATGAAGGTGCAGGCGAAACTGATTCCCTAGAGTTTCTGGCTCAAAACTTAAGCCATCGTTATGGCACCGTTGTTTCAGAGCAATCAGGATCAGATCAGCCATATCTCCTGCTATAACGCTCCAAGTGAGTTCGAGTTTACTATCAGCAGGTATGGTAACCGGGGAGGGCATTGTCGGTTCAGCGAGGGAACGGCAGATTGCCCAGCGGCAAAGGACATTCCACTGAGGGATTTTGGTTTGACGTTTGAGTTTTATTAGTTGGTCTTTGGCAGTTTGGGAAAGTGTGATCTGGTTTATTGGGGGTTGCATGTATATATTAATGAAATCAGGTTTACGGTTTATGAAAAACTACTTTAGTATTTGCCCAAAGTCGTGATAGTTTGGCAATTTGAATACTTGTAAAAAGATAGAAATATTCAGATCATGATTTAGCTATAAGTACTCAGCCGTCAGTAGAACTTTTTAGGGTAAATTGGCGTCTTTGATAGCAAATAGCGATAAAATTAACAAGCATGTACATTCGTAAAACTGTCTTCGCCATTGCCCTATTGATTAGCCCGTTATTGATTACTGCTTGCGGCTATAATGAGACAAAAGAGTTAGTAGAAGAACCACAGTTACTGTCAAAACCTCTAACCATCCGGACAATACTAGATAAAGAGCAACCAATTACTGCTGGAGAAACTGTCCAATTCGCTTTTAAAACTGTTGGTGACCCTGTCAATATCTTAGAGCCGATTCCGTTGAGAATGACTCTCTACCTACCAGATGGTAGCCAACAACAGTTTATGGTCGATTTGCAAAGTCCAGTTGTCTATTACCCTTGTGATCCTATACCAGGGGAAGACGATTCTTGTAACTATCCGAGGGTGGGTTTGGATCCTACGGCGGATCCTAGTCAGCCCTATCAACCAGGCCCTAGCATTACCTTGGAGCAAGAAGGAGAATACAGGATTACGTTAGACCCTGTCCTAGAAGTAGTGCAAGACAAATTACATGGGCAATCAACAACATTTATGGTCATGCCGTGACCTTTTCTGAGTCAAAGTAACCCGATTCCACGGTTGTTCGATGTTTTTCTGGGTCATAATTGAGTATATACTGTTGTGCGATCGCATCAGCTTCTCGTAATTGTTTAGCTTCGACCTTACCAATTTCCGTATCTGTAGACAGCAGAATCACCTGATGGGAGGCAGCGGGGAAGTAGCGTTCCACTAGGTTGCTGCGATGGGACGAGTCCAATCGTCCGAGGGGGGTATCAATGGCTACGGGTAGATTACGTCCAGAAACACGGGCTAGTCCCCACAATAATGCGATCGCTAATAATTGCTTTTCCCCAGCCGATAGACGATGTTTCGGTACAAGTTTTCCTTGTAGGTCGTACAGGGATAGGCTGAAGCTGTTGGTGTCGATGGCAACTCGATGGACTAGGTCAGATTTATGAAGGAGATAAAGAAAGCATTCGGTTACCTCATGTTCTAATTTATTCAGTTTTCTCAGAGTTAACTGTTCCCGGAAAACCTTAAGGCTCTGTTGGACTAATGCAGATGCTGCAAGCATATGCTGATCATTTTTGCGGTCAATGGTTTCTTCACCATACCTGGCTAAGTCTTTTTTGCTTTGTGCGATCGCATATCCTAATTTATCACAGCGGCGTTTAGCGATTTCGTAAGCTGCTTGAGCTTGAG
Source organism: Moorena sp. SIO4A5 (assembly GCF_010672005.1). Lineage (NCBI taxonomy): Bacteria > Bacillati > Cyanobacteriota > Cyanophyceae > Coleofasciculales > Coleofasciculaceae > Moorena > Moorena sp. SIO4A5. The sequence goes on from NZ_JAAHHZ010000011.1 coordinate 2,263, forward strand.
CCAATTCCGTTTGTGCCTGTTTTAGTGCATCTTCGAGTTCTTGATAGGATTCCGGAGGAGCAGCTGTTGCTAGTTGTCGTTTAGTAGCATTAATATCTGCTTCCAGATTTTTGCGCTTAGCTAATTGCTCTTCAGCTAATTGCTTTTGAGTTGGTTGGTAGTAAGTCAGGAGATTAGTTAGGGAATGAAACATTTCTTCCTCAGCTCCTAACCAAGGGTCTTTAACCTCCCCAGCCTCTTGCTCTATTTGTTGATTTTCTTTTCCCAAGAACGCTTTAATTTTATCAAATTTTTTAGCAGGCAACTTGAGGGCAGTCAATAAATCTACCAGACGTTGATCACGCTGTTGTAAAATATCTCTAGCTAGTTTAGCCTGTGATGCCCGCGATTCTTTTTCTGCTTGAGCTTGAGCTTGGGTGAGTAGGGGTTCAATTAACGATAGAGGCAAAATACCAGCTGCTAATTCCCTCATCTGTTCACGAATTTGTTCAACTTTAGTATTGTAGTAATTTAGCTGACTCTCTAGTTGGTTCCGTTGGGCTGCTATTTTACCACCATCACAGACAAATTTATCAAAAGCTTGTTGCTGTTTTTCCCTGGTTTGTTCTAGCTGTTCTTGAATACTACATAACTCTTGTTTAGCTAGCTCATAGTCTGATTGTTGAGAGGAAAGCTTTTTTTCGATATCTTCCAAATTAGCAAGTTGCTGTTGATTCGCCATAGATTTGCGTTTGCGCGTCACTAAAATATCAAGGTCAATGGCTAAGCGGTCAGCAAGTTCTAGACCAAGTAATGATCGAATCGCTTCCACAACAACCGGGGGTGGTGTTTCCACTTCTGCTAGTTCTTTAACCTGTTCCCCATCAAAAAGAAATAGGTTTGATATTCCTAAGGGCAACAGATTTTCAATGTACTCGTCCCAGGTATTGGTTAGGGCAGAATCCAGCCAGTCTCCCTCTAAAATACCTAAGTTATCCTTACCATCTTTCGGTTTTTTTGTCCAAGTGCGTACAATCCGATACTCCATCGGCTGGTCGTTCTCAATATGTTCAAAAACTAATTCCACTCGGGTGTTGTCAATAGGTAAGGCATTGCGATTGACTGACTGAGTTAGAAAGTCGCTATAACTCAAATTGCCACGGGTGGAACATTGAGCGCGGTGTCCATATAAAGCCAGACGAATCGCATCCATCATAGTGGTTTTGCCGCCACCATTCATACCACCGACTAGAATAATAGGTCGAGAGTTATCATCTCTTTTTGGACAGAGATTGATTACCTGACGCCCGAGATAGGGGCCAAAGTTTTCTAGGACAAGTTCAAGGAAAATCACAGGATTTATCAAGTATGAATTTTCTAGGGAACAGGGAACAGGGAACAGGGAATCGGGAATCGGGAATCGGGAATCGGGAATCGGGAATCGGGAACAGGGAAAAGAGAAAAAAGTATGTGTACCTCATAACTATGATAAACGCTATAGTTGGTGTTAATCGTTTACCGTTAAATCTCAACGATTAAGTCTAAATAATTAACGCTAAAAAGATGAACCGGGCAGCTTTATAAATTCCTCCTCTTCTGGAGTATTAACCCGACCAAGGATTTTATTGCGATGGGGAAAGCGACCAAAACGTTCAATCACTTCTAGATGACGATAGGCATAATTAATGGTACTGGCACTATCGGGATCATCTTTAAGAGTCGAGAATAATTCAACACAGTAGCGCTGATGTTCGATATTTTCGCTATGCTCAAATGGTAAGTAGATAAACCAGCGCTGGACTGGTAAGAGTTCTTTGTCAAAGCCTCGATCAACAGCATACTGGGCAGTAGACAAGGCTTTGGAATCAGTAGCAAAAGCTTGGGGTTGACCCCGAAACATATTGCGAGGAAACTGATCGAATAGGATAATTAGCGCTAGGCAGCTATAGGGTGATGTTTGCCAATTATCTAACTCCCCAGTCACGGCTTGTTGATAGATGTCGAGGAAACGCGATCGCATTTCTTGGTCAAAATCTGGGTTCTTAGTAAACCAGACTTTGCGGGATTTGCCATATTCGGGTTCGTCCGGCTTACCAAACCAGAAATTTAATATCTCATTAAATCTATCCAAAGCCTGTATCATAAGTTACTCCAGTTTTAAGGATTACGAATTTTGGACTGGAAATTTTAAATTTGCCCAAGCCAGCTGCTTGACAGTGTCAACATCCCCTTCATCAGCAGCTGTTTTTAAATCTCGTTTCAAGTGAGCATTAGCGATCGCATCTTCTTTAGACCGAGAACTAGTATCAAAGCACCGCTCCAAAGCCTCATAGATACCAATACGACGAGACCTAGTCACATACTGGCGTTCTGTGTCTAGCAGTTTTGCCATTAGTTCGAGATGCATAGCATCATTGTCACAGATTTCTTCTAAGACCTGCCACTCATCAACACCAAGCAGATGGTTTTCAGCGCCAGGACGGATGTCTTTGAAAGGTTCACCAGTAACTTCCTCATAGATGCGGGGCAAACTGTCGTCAAATTCGTGTTTTTCTTCTAGCCAGATGCGACGAATCTCACTAAGTTCCTCTTGACTAATCAAGGTGATGTCCCCCATATTGTCTGGACAATTCTGACGAATTTCAGTTTCAACAGTAAGCAATCGCCTCAGCCAATACTCCCGTGCTTCTTTGGTATAAGGACCAGGAATTGGCTCAACAGAGATTTGTCCATCTAAATTCCGTTCATACAGTTGGACATTACCATTGCTACGTCTAAAATCTCGTCGCTCACGGTTTTCTCCAGGCTCCAACTCCTTTCGCAAATCCAGTAGAGGTTCCAGCCATTCCTTCTCTTCGTCATTATCAATCATCGCTGTCAGGGATTTATCCTGACTCACCAGTGTACAAACCCAGCAACCAAAACGAGAGCTACCACAACTAGGAGTAGAGGTATCCACAACTAATGGACATTCGTTATCAGCACTAGCCCCTCGATACATAGCAAATAGATCTTTATTGCTGTATTCCCAAGGGTTTTCCCATTGCATGAGATAGAGCCAAACCTCATCATTTTGCCAATCTTCAATGGGGCTATAAACCAACGAGTTGGGTAAATTCATATTAGGAGTTAGACGATCACGTACTCGTTTAGCTTCCATTTTTTTCATCCGTCTTGCCCGTTGTTGGCTTTCAGCTTTGCGAGTGCCTAAAACAACAATAGCCTCTCCACTAGATCGGATAACATTCCGAATAAAACGGTTAGAGGGTTTAATTTTCAAACGTTCAGTACACCAGCGAAATTTCCCCCGTGGGGCTGGGTAACCTTTGCCAATTAAACTTACCCAGTAGGTTTCTTTAACCTCCGGTTGTAAGAGATGGGGTTCAAAGGGCAATCCTTGAGCTTCAGCTGCCAACTTAATCTGTTTTAGGGAATTGCGAACCCAAGCTGAAACAATCGGATTCTCTACTAAGGTGTCTGTAGTGATGACATAGATAGTCTTAGTTCGCTGTTCTGGTGGCAGAGCTGCGATCGCATTCCATACCAGCTGTAGAGTGGCGGTGCTATCCTTGCCACCACTATACCCTATAACCCAGGGAATTGCGTCTAAGCAGTACAACTGTTGAATTTCGGTGGTCAGAGCAGTAATCTCTTCCACCAGCTCAGCCACAGTGCGATTTTTTGGCTTATTTTCTGAGAGTTTTACCTGATTCATCAGTCTTCACGGCAGTGGGGAAACCCCCTCTGGGAAAGAGCGGGGTGCTTACTCTCTGCTAAGACAAGGCTTGGCAGATTGGTCCTTTTTTCGAGCTTATCCCAAGTTTTGAATAAAATTTCTTGACAGTGGATCTAACGTTTTTCTTCCTAAATTGGTATGATTAATAGTTTTACTCTATCGAACCTCGAGTATAGGGAAATCAGCTAATTTGATTGTTAAAAACTTGTGCTAGTCTTAAAAATATTTATCGTAAGCATATGCGCTACGCGCACGCGTGCGCGTTCAGCGGTCAGCGGTCAGCCGTCAGCTAAAGGCTCATGCTACGGGAACAGCTTATTTTATTCAAAAGCACCGATTGCGCTACGGGCATGCTGCGCGAACAGTAGCGTGGCACAGGCTTTGGCTTTTGGCCACGCTGTGCGAACGACGCTGTGAGGTAGCGCATTAGCTGAATGCTGAATGCTGAATGCTGAATGCTGAATGCTGAATGCTGAATGCTGAATGCTTACTATTTATCGATAGCTTCTACAACGCAGCATTATGGGTTTAAAACTATGGTGATCAAAACTGAAAATCATCCCAATGACCTCGCCAAGCAAATACTTGAACAAGAAAGCCGAGATCGACAAGCGCTGGCGTTATTGCTCGATAGACATCTGGCTAGAAACGATCAAATCTTGGTGCAGAAAACTCACATGGGCACTACAGAGGCATTTATTGGCTCAGTCACTCTGGAATGGTTAGCGATTCGCGTCCGCTACGCCTCCCAACTACCGCTATTTCAACAAAAGTTTGATCAACAAACGAACAATATCGTCAGGGATGCCGATACCATCGAAGCGCTTCAGCAGCGTCCCCTTGATTGGTCACGTCAAGCTGCTCTGGCTCAATATCTAGCAGCCCGCAAAACTCACAAGTTTCCCCCAGTCTTGGTAGTGCTTAGCTCTGGGTGGGTAGATAATGCCCAAGCTGCTCAGTGGGATAAGAATCAACGCGCTCGGCAGTCCGCAGCTGAGTTCACCAGTTTAGATAAAGATCGCACAGTCGGACTGCTTGATGTTTCAGACCATGTTTCAATTTTTGCCTTAGATGGTCAACATCGACTGATGGGAATCCAGGCTCTGATGGAATTGATTAAAATTGGTACGCTCCAGAAATATAGCAAAGGGAAAAAGCCAATCGGCTCCCTGATTACAGTGGATGACTTGATTGAGGAGTATCACATCTCGCCAGGTTATCTCCAAAGTCTAGCGACAGAAAAAATTGGTATTGAGTTTATTCCTGCTGTCGTTCAGGGAGAAACCCGTGAAGAAGCACGGCGACGCATCCGATCGATTTTTGCTCACGTTAACCTGATGGCAGTAAGGTTGAGCAAAGGACAACTAGCGTTGCTCAATGAAGACGATGGCTTCTCAATCGTTGCTAGAAAAATTGCCATGACTCATCCTCTACTGAGGGAGATGGAAAATCGTAATCCTCGGGTTAATTGGGATAGCGCTACGGTTTCTGCTAAGTCAACCGTCTTGACTACCCTACAAGCTCTCAAACATATATCTGAGCTCTATTTGGGCTACCAATTCTGTCACTGGAAACCCTGTGAGAAAGGTCTAATTCCCATGCGTCCTGAAGATGAAGAGCTAGAGATGGGAACTAAAACATTGACAGAGCTTTTCGACTATCTCGCTAGTTTACCCAGCTATCAAAAGCTCGACCATGGAAAAGAAACACCCCAGCTGCGTCGGTTTAACCATGAAAGGGGTGGAGGAGAAGGAAACATGCTATTCCGTCCAGTAGGACAAATCGCCCTCGTTCAAGCTTTGGGTATCCTAGTATGTAACAAGGATTTCTCCCTCAAAAGCATCTTCGAGAAACTTCAAAAATACGATGGTTCGGGTGGCTTTAGTCAGATCGATCACCCACAATCCCCTTGGTACGGGATTTTGTATGACCCAAATCGAAAGCGAGTGCTAGTTTCTGGACGAGAGTTAGCCTCCAAAGTGATGTTATATCTTTTGGGTGGTGTTACAGAGCGTATGGAACGTGCTCAACTGCGCATCGCTGTGGCTAATGCCAGGAGTGTTGGCAAAGATCAAGGGATCAGCTTTGAGGGCAAATTTGTGAAACTGAAGGAGGTAGGATTACCACCTCAGCTGTAACAGAAGTAGTGACAGCGCCTACACTTCCCTATCGCGTAAGTGTAGGCGCTAGCTCTCACAAAAATCGACTCAAATCAAACTCTTGTTGCTCATTTTCTTTATATTCTTTCTTCTTATACCTATCATTATTTAAAATTAACAAAAGTCGCTCGGAATAGTCTACTGCACCTCGCAACTCATTGCGCAAAATATCAAGCCCTCCATTGGCATACTCCTCAAAAATATAGATGCGTTTGTCCTCAGACTCTTTATCGATAGAAGAAAGAATTTTAGTATCTTTAATCTCAGCGATCGCAATTAATTTAATTACTACCTCATATCCCCTTGAGACAAAAATTTCCAGTCCAATCGGACCAGGCTCTCGTTTAGAAATTACCTTCAGGGGCGATCGCTTTTTACGCTTTACTCCTAAAGCAGCTGCAAACACCATCACATCAGCATAAGTCTGAAACGGTCCGGTTTTTCCATCGGAAGCGGTTAGGTCTTTCACCAAAGCCGCCTTATCTTTAGCAACCCTGATTCTGTTTCCAGCCATTGTCTTGGTGTCTAGTTTTAATAAATCTTATGCACAAGGCTAAGCGCAAAAACCGTAAAGTGCGGTAATCTATTTATTATACCATCAATAAAAAGAGTAAAGGAATAGCGTAAGCTATCAGCTATCAGCTATCAGCTATCAGCTATCAGCTATTAGCTATCAGCTATCAGCTAATGCCTCCCAGCGTCGAAGTCTGTGCCACGAGTCAATGGACTTTTCCCCAGACTTTCAATTTTCATTAATCTAGAACTATTAAATTATCTCGTTCTAGGTTGATTTTAAGCTGTTTGCGTAGCGTGAGCTTTGAGCTGACGGCTGACGGCTGACGGCTGACGGCTGACGGAATAGCCTCTTAGAGATCTATTGCTTGATGTTTCATAGATTAACGTAATTTTGAGTTTATTGAGTTGAATGATGAAGACTTGTAAGCAACTAGTTTATGTGAGTGCGTTTGCAATCCTACTTTTACTGACTAACCTATCCTGTGCCTCCCCCGACCGACCGGACCCCCAAATGAAAACCAGCGATCGCGCAACGGTAGTCGTGAAAACGATTCAGGAGGCAAACAGTGACATTTCTAAGCAAGATCGAGAAACTAAATATTGCAAAATGGCTTGTTCTGAATTTGTCTTCTACCGTGGCACTAACCAATTATTTTGGAAAGATTTTGCTGGCGATAATCGCCTCAAGGATTTTGGAAATGCCAAAACCAAGATTTGGTTATCCGGAGATATGCATGCCGAGAACTTTGGGGCATATGATAATAATCGAGGGGAAATCGTTTACCCACTCGATGACTTTGATGATGGGATTATTGCTGATTACCAATATGATGTCTGGCGCATGGGAGCTAGTTTAGCATTGGTCGGTCGTCAGAATGGTTTGTCTGCTGAGGAACAAAACAAGGGGATTGATGCCTTTAGTGAGTCCTATCTTGATACTATGGCTTCCTATCGCGGTAATGATCGTGAACTGGAGACTTACTTCACTAAAGACAATACTTATGGGAAGTTGGATGACTTCCTAGAAGGAGTGGAAGCTAGCGAAAGCCGCCAAAAAATCTTGAAAAAATGGACAGAACTGGACGGAAATCAGCGTCGCTTCGATTTATCCAAGGTTAAGTTAGGCAAAGCTACTGCTTCCGAGCGACAGGATATTCAGAATGCGATCGCAGATTATAAGAAAACGTTGACAAAAAAATTTAAATATGATAAAGATTACTTCCGAGTCAAAGATATTGCGCAACGTTTACTGGCTGGCACTGGTTCCTTAGGAGTGCCCCGGTATTATCTCCTAATTGAAGGCGAGACGTCTTCCCAGAAGGATGACCGGATCTTGGACATTAAATTCCAATCTTCCCCTACTGCCTATGATTACTTGAGTCAGGAGGAACGGGAAAAGTATGATAAAAATTTTAACAATGAGGGTCAACGTCACGCTTTAGCCTATCGAGCCTTAACCAAGTACACCGATAATCACCTGGGCTGGATGAAACTAGGGGATGGGTATTACTCAGTGCGAGAGCGATCGCCATTTAAGGAAACCTTTGATATCACTGAGCTAACCAAAGAGAAACGCTTTGTTAAGCTAGCTGAACAATGGGGTCAAGTGTTGGCAACAGCTCACGCACGAGCTGACAAAGATTTTGATGCCACCTTAGTGCCTTATTCCATAGACAAACAGGTGGATAAGTTGACTGACGGTCGCCACAAGGAGTTTCGGCAATTGGTAAGGGAATTGGCTTTGACTTATGCTGATCAAGTTAAGAAGGACTATGGTTACTTTGTGGACAAGCTGAAACCCAATAGCTGCTCTAGCGGCAGTTGTGACTAATCCTTTTAGTTTAATTGGCTTTGGTAGAATGTAATCCGTTGATATGGCAGAGGGGAAAGCTTCATTAACAGGATAAGCGGTAAAGGGAGGGTCGCGATCTAGTCCCTATAATCTATAACCTCTAACCTCTAACTTAGAAACAAAACAGCTACATACCTTATATTTAATCAGATGAACGGTAAGAAAGACGGTTTTTTAAGCGGGCTTCAAATTTTGGTGTTTTTTATCTTAGCCCTTGCCTTGCTGGGATACGACATCCAATTCAGCTTACTATTTGGTGGCATCGGCGCTTTAGCCGGTGGTTTGATAGTTGACTGGTGGCACCACCCAGACAAACCCAGGGACTTACAACCCCAGCAAGCAGAGTATCCCGAGGAAGGTACTTCTGACTTAACTGGCATCCGTTTAGCTGTACAGGAACGAAAAGTTAGAGAAAAGAGGCGCTCACAAGGGTTACTCAATCCTATTAGTAGATTTTTTAGACGTTAAGCAAGAGGAATTAGTTATTGCTATTGGTCAAAGGTAAATACCGAGATATTTAAGATAGATTAGTGGCAACTGCCACACCACTCTATGGAATAGATGTGGTTTGATCGTCACTAAAATCTAAAATGTTTATATTTATCTCAAAGCTATTGCCACTCTTTCTGTACCCCTTGGGCCTGGCTTGTGTGCTACTGGTAGTAGCTTTGGTAATGTCCTGGCGCAACCCTCGCTGGGTACCGATACCCGTGGCTTTGGCATTAATTGTGTTGTTGGTCTCAAGTAATACTTGGGTGACTAACAGCTTAATACGCTCCCTGGAGTGGCAATATCTTCCTACTTCAGAATTACCTGAGGCTGATGTGATCGTGATCTTGGGGGGAGCGACCAAACCGCCTTTTCCACCACGACCTACTCCAGAAGTGGATGAAGCAGGCGATCGCGTTCTCTATGGTGCTCAGCTATACCGTGAAGGGAAAGCTCCCTGGGTGATTCCTGCTGGTGGTCGGATTGTTTGGGGTTCCAGTAGTAATAACTCTAGCCAACGACTTTCTTCCCAAAGTGCTCAATCCTCACAACGGTTGGCCCCTGAATCAGAAGACATGGCACAGATTCTAGAAGACCTGGGTGTTCCAAGAGCCGCTATCATTCAAGAGTCTAGGTCTTTAAACACTCACCAAAATGCGGTCAATGTGCGGAAAATTTTGGATCAGCGGGATTTGCGCAAGGTATTATTAGTAACTTCGGCCATCCATATGCCTCGTTCTGTCCTGGTGTTCCGGCGTCAGGGTATTGATGTGATCCCAGCACCAACAGATTTTCTAGTGTCTCAATATGAACTGGATGAACCTAACAGTAGTAGTCAAGCTGCTTTGCTACATTCTCTGCCAAATGCTGATCAATTGTCTAGGATTACCCGTGCTATCAAGGAATACATTGGAATAGTAGCTTATCGCATTCGCGGTTGGGTGTAATAAGATTATTATTGTTGCTGAAATATTAGGCTCTTCCGTACTTGTTATGCTAAATAAACACTTTGGCGAAGGGACTTCGGAGCAGGGACTGAGGCCGTTGGCCACGCGGGGCGCGTTCGGAGCAGGGGAAAGAGGCAGTATTTAGAAAATTTGGTTAATTAAATAGCCTCATAACCCTTGTACAGTAAGCTTTATGAGTTTTTTGAATTTAAATTTAGCATAGCAGGTACTGAAGAACCAAATATTATCCTTGATAATAGCTTTTATCATAGCTATGAGGTACACAGGATTTTTTCCCTCTTTCCTCTTCCCTTTTCCCTAATTTCTACTCCCTGTTCCCTGTTCCCTGTTCCCTGTTCCCTGCTCCCTAAAACCCATGAATTTGTACCTCATGAGTTTGAAAATAGCTATATTTTCCTAGTTACTATGCCAGAAGAATTCCAACGGATTGTCCCAGCACCACCACCAGCAGCCGATATGTTTGCCACTTACCAGCTAGCTTATGAGTTTAGCCAAGAAGTAGAGCATCGGCAAGAATTTGAAGACTATTGTCAGTGGTATTATTTGACAGCACAAAGCCATCGAGAGGAATTAGAAAAAATGCGTGGTGATATCAACCTTTTTGGTTGGTTCAGTCGCGGCAAGTCGTAGATTAGAATAAACGGATAGCTTATTATCTTAAAATATGGTTGAAAAAATTAAATTTAACACGGATAGTAATAGATATCAATAGATACAGTAATTATCTAACTTTTTCCTATCCGTGCCAACCTGTTTAAAAATCCCTATGATGGTTATTATGATTGCTATAGCTAATAATATAGCCGCCTAGGGGATAATTTCTAATTCATCTTCACGGAAGTGAACTTTTTTAAATTTTTTGTCAAACTTGACTTGTATTGGTAAATTGGCGCTCACGGGCCTACCTTGCCACTCAGAAATTATTCCGGTAACTTCCCCTTCGAGACCTTTAATATCAAAAGGTTTATTCTTGTGTTCGGGATGGGTATATACCACAACTGATTCTTTGACTCGGACGCGATCGCCAACTTTCATATAAGTAACTCTAACTATTATACGGACATCCCTTACCTAAGCTAGGGTTGGCTCAGGCAACCTAATTATTGTCTCACAGAGTGGGTTGTTTACATCTAGCTATCTGATGCCGATGATTCTTGCTTAAAATTATAATAGTGAATTATAATATTAAATTTATTCACGCGCTGGTTTCACCCTTAGTTATCTGGGAGCTCCTGCTCGGTAGGTGAAGACTCTGGTAGATTGGGATCCGGTGATGGTAAAAAGCGATCGCGCATTTTCTGGAAGCCCTCAGGAGCTAGTATCCATTGGGTAGTCAGTAAAATAGCACCAGCCCCAACAAGTATACCGACTACCCCCAGCAGCCCAAACACGGCTCTAATCCAATCCCGGTATGAGCGGGTGGTTTCGGGTTTATTGTCATTGGTTGTGGTTATTTCCGCTGGTACTGATGAAGTCAGAGCGGTTTGCTGCTCCAGATTAACCACCTGTAGTTCTTTTGAGCTAGACATGTCTCCCAAATTTAGCACTGTCGGATATTGGGGAGAGACAGCACAGTATGTTAGCACCACCGAAATGTCATCTTGACCATTATGTTGAAACGCCAGGTCAATTAAAGACTCAGCTGCCGATTCGACGGAAATTCGGTGGCTATTGACTTTTTGCGGTAAATCTCGACCAAATTTTTCAATCAAGTTGTTGTTGCTCAAGCCATCGGAACACAGCAGCAGCAAACCATCTTCTTCCACAATAAAGCGTCGCACAGTGGGACGAAGTAATTCAGCCTCCTTTGTCCCTAAGGCTTGAGTGAGTGCTTGTGCATCAGATCGCTGCAACGCTTGTCGATAAAGACTACGCCCAAGCTTCACCTCCCGAGTAGCCACATCATCATCTACAGTTAGCTGCTGGCAATAGTCGGGAGTAAGCCAGTAAGCACGACTATCTCCTACACTAGCGATATAGATTTCGTGACCATTGGTTTTCCCTTCTGGTGTATTCACCATTTGGGGAAGTTGTAGCGCTAAAGTTAAGGTAGTAGCCATGCGACGCCGGGATTCTCGTTCTTGTTGATCGTTGCGAGAAGAAATCATGTTATTAGCAACCCGGATAATTGCTGATAGATTCTCGGTTACGAGTTCTGGTGTCATCAGCTCCGGATCTTCGTTCAACTCAGCCAGTAATGCCCGAACCTGTAATTTAATCGACTGTAGTGCTAACTGGCTAGCAATTTCCCCCCCTTCGTGACCACCAATACCATCACAAATAATCGACAGGTGAGGAATCAAGGGGTCTTGGGGTTGCTCTGGGTCCTTAATCAAGTCAGCCTTAGTGGGATAGCAACTGTCTTCATTGTGGCTGTGACTTGAACCAGTTGCGGTGATACCAGCAATTTTTAACCGTAACGGCTGCTGAGCAGCTTGCTCAAGTAATAGGTGGTTAAGTTGGGATGCGATCGCACTTAAGGAGGGGTGTTCAGTTTGCAGGTGTTGGGCAATAGCTTGTAGCGGATCCGCCACAGACACTGATGCTTTGCGACACCAAGCTTCCCAGCACTCTCCTAGCTGTTTAAGACTAGCATCGACAGAGGGTTCACTCACAGAATTCGGTTCGCCAGGGGAGTCTGGGGAAACCAATGTATCAAATCCTGTATCAAATCCCCTATCCTCTAGACCATTAGACGGTACAACTGGTGATATACTCGTATCAGCCATGGTATCTTGATATAATTCCCGTAGTCGCAGCCGCCACCCTTCAACTCGCAAATTATTTGGTACTAACAGGCTAGAAGCCACACCCAATTCTGATAAGGGTATCCATAATTCCCAAATTTGCCAAAGCCAATAGACTTGACGCACTGCGGTAGCAGAAGTCCACATCGACTCCATTGAGGGATATAAGTTGCCATTGGCATCGATCGGGGCATTTTCTAGCAAAATGACCACATCTTGACCGGGTGTAGACAGGAAATTCCGTTGCTGTGGCAACTGGCATATCCCATAAACCTCTGGCACATGGAGGCAGTGGGGATACAAGCGTAGGTAAGGAAGAATATGGCCGTTGAGTTGTTCAGGAAAATCCGGTGGCAGTTCTGGCTGCATATCCTGCCAAATTTGCGGGGCAACTACCTGGTAGCGGTCTGCGACTTGTTCTCCAACTGGTAGCTCTACGGCAGCAGAACCCACTGCCCAAAGATAACGATCCACGGCTAATACCTATGAAGTTAATTTACGGCTATACGGTCAAATTCTAGACGGCTGAGATAAATTAGAAGAGGGGTTGTTTGAGCTTTTCAACATTTTCTATCAAAGTTGTCTAGTAAATTAAAGAAAATTAAAATAACTCAGCAACCTATATCTTTGTCTGACGTCAGACAAAATAAAGTAGAGTTACCTGCAACTACTCACCCCATACCCCGTATATTATGATGAGCCGATGGTAAGTTCCTCGATGCTTTGGCTAATTGCCGGGTCAATGCTGTGCTTAGTCGAGCTGTTTGTGCCAACAGCGTTTGTTGCTTTCATGATGGGCATCAGTGCTTTGGTGGTAGGATTTGTGATCTCGATTTTGCCCATACCTTATACCCTACAAGTGGGGTTATGGTTGCTGCTTTCCACTGCCTCAGTCTTTTTATCCCGTCGCCTGATGCCCCCTGCCAGAGTGGGCAAAAATTTGGATGCGATGGAAGCTCAAACCTTGACAGAAATTCTGCCAGGGCAAACTGGGCGGGTACTCTATGAAGGCAACTCATGGCGTGCCCGTTGTGAAGACTATGCAGATGCGATCGCATCCAACCAAAAGGTCTACGTAGTGCGCAGGGAAGGCACTACCCTGATTGTTGTGCCTCATCACCTATTGCATGACTGAAGCTGATCGACCATGGGTGCTCTACCAGGTTCAGGGGATAGTGATGGGTTAATGGGGTGATGGAGTAATAGAGTCAACGTTAGATCTATTAGTCCCCCTAGTTACTAGTTGTTGGGAGTCTCCCTGCTCACCGGGTCCAGTATTTTTTGACAAAAGATACGTGGAACAGTCAGGTTGGACAGAGGGTCATAAAGTCAGCTTCAAGCACTTGAGAATCAGACTAAATCAGTCTAAATTAAGTTTTCTGCCCTTCCCCACCCATCCGCTCCCCCTCTAACAACAAATTTGTAAAACACTACCCGAAAGGGAGGAAAGAGCGTGTCACAGTGGTTTTTGCTTGTCTTTTTAGCTTTGGGCGGTTCAGGTCTTCTCGGTTCCGTCAAGATTATTAATCAAGGAAACCAAGCCTTAGTGGAACGATTGGGAAAATATAGTGGCAAAAAACTCGAACCTGGGCTCAACTTTGTCATTCCCGTGATTGAGCAAGTGGTTTACCAGCAAACCATTCGGGAAAAAGTCCTTGATGTGCCACCTCAGCCTTGTATCACCTCCGACAATGTTTCCATTACCGTTGACGCTGTGGTTTACTGGCGGATCATGGATATGGAGAAAGCTTACTATAAGGTTGAAGACCTGCGCTCCGCCATGCAGAACTTGGTGCTAACCCAGATTCGAGCCGAAATGGGGAAACTGGAACTGGATCAAACCTTTACCGCTCGCTCTCAAATCAATGAAACCCTACTGCGGGAATTAGACATTTCCACTGATCCTTGGGGGGTTAAAGTCACGCGGGTGGAACTGCGGGACATTGTGCCGTCTCAGGCAGTGCAGGACTCAATGGAGTTGCAGATGTCAGCAGAACGCCGCAAACGGGCGGCAATTTTGACCTCTGAAGGGGAACGAGAATCTGCGGTTAACACTGCCAGAGGTAAGGCCGAGGCACTAGAGTTAGATGCTGGAGCCCGTAAAAAAGCTGCGATTATGGACGCTGAAGCTCAACAACAGGCAATAGTTCTCAAAGCTCAGGCAGAACGACAGCAGCAGGTTCTCAAGGCACAAGCCACTGCTGAGGCTCTGAAAATTGTGGCTAAGACTCTTGATAATGACCCCAATGCTCGTGATGCTCTCCAGTTTTTACTGGCTCAGAATTATATCGATATGGGTATGCAAGTTGGCACTAGCGAGAGTAGTAAAGTTATGTTTATGGATCCTCGCAGCATTCCGGCAACCATTGAAGGGATGCGTTCGATTGTCGGTGATGGCGACAAGGTTAACCCTAATTCCCTAGGTATGAATGTGAATCAAAGGTGAAGTTCAGCTTCAATTAGCCATACCTAGACGGGTATCACCGTTTAGGTGGGGCTTATGTCTTAAACTAAAAAATCTTCCCATCAAGCAAACCCAGAGCTGTTAAGACAGCCAAGGGATATAGGAATCTATTGAAAGCGGTTTTAGCCAAAGCAGTTTGAACCCGTTGGCAGTAGGATAACCAAAGGATACCTATATCCCTTGAGAAAGTTGCTTGGAACAGAACATCTCACGAGATTCTTGCTTAACATTACCATTCATCACAGCTAGCTGCAGTTTCATGAAGGCATTTAAGTCTTCCAGTGGATATTTTCTAGTTAGAAGCTGCCGTAGCTTATCTTCTTCTGTTACACTCAAATAGCCAGTTTTGAGCGCTTTTTGTACAACTTCCCTGATATTAGCCATAACACAAGCACCTATTAAAATTAGTTAGCACTTTGGAGGCTGAAAGCCGTGCAAAAGCCAATTGAGACTATCCCTCTAAAGTGCTTATCACCATTTTTTAACCTTTTTATGATGTAGACGACACTTAAGTTCTGTGCAATTTTCCATTGTACATTGTACTCGGATCGTGTCTTTGGCTAGCTAAGCCGCTAAGCCAGCATCACCAAGCTTCTGTTAGCACGGCTGTATTAGGTGATTGTGGTATTATATCATTATGGCTCTTGAGATTCTGTAGCCTTAGTTACAGAACACTGTTCACATAATCCGAAAAACTCCAAGGTATGGTAAAAAATCGTGAATTGATAAGAATCTTGCAACTTCTTCTGTAATTGAGGTATGGGACATTCTTCCATGGGAATAGACATGTCACAATTGAGACAAGTGAGGTGATGTTGATCATTTTGTACACCACTGTAGAGGGATTCTCCACTACCAAGAGTCCGGACTTGCACCATTCCTTCTAGTTTTAAAGCATCCAAAGCGCGGTAAACTGTAGCTAAACCCATAGATTGCTTACGTTTGCGCAGCTCTACATAAAGATCTTGGGCCGACATAGCCCGATTCAAGCTTGTGAGCAGTTTCAGAATTCGCTCTTGGGAGCGGGTGCGTTGGCCTTTCATTAATCTTTCTTTAATATCCTATTTTTTTGATGTTAATCGTGCTTGTTGGTTCAAACTGTAAAGAAGGATGAATGATCAACGGATCATCAGCAATAGTGAGCGCGGCTGTGCCCAAATCCCAGGATTAGGCTAGGGCTGGTTACACGCTGTGGCAGCTAAAAAAAATACTAGCTGAAAAAATACTAGCTCAAAAAATATTGCTCAGTAACCTATCAGTAACCTAATTGATAGAATTTTTTAATCCTTGATCGTTCATCCTTGATATTATATCCATTATCATTATATATTGAAAGGGGAGAGTTGTGATTAACAAATATCAGGCTTATATTTATGTTACACTTAGAAACTCGGTATTGGATCCAGCCGGTGTAGCTGTTGAGTCAGGACTGAAGCAGCTAGGCTACGAGAGTGTAGAACAGGTGCGTATTGGTAAATATATCGAACTTAGCCTGAGTGCTGCTAATGAAGATATGGCGCAAGAGCAATTGAATCAGATCTGTGACCAGCTGTTAGCCAACCCAGTTATTGAAAATTATCGCTTTGAATTGGTTGAGATGTCAGCACAACTAGGAGTGGAAGCATGAAATTTGGGGTGGTGGTCTTTCCTGGGTCAAACTGCGATCGCGATTTGGCCTATGTTACAACTAGCTTACTCCAATGTCCAACCAGGATGGTTTGGCATCAAGAAACCGATATTTCTGACTTAGATGTGGTGGTACTCCCTGGGGGCTTTAGCTATGGGGATTACCTGCGCTGTGGCGCAATTGCCCGGTTTTCTCCAGTCATGCCAATGGTGGTAGACCATGCTAAACAGGGTAAATTTGTCCTAGGCATTTGTAATGGTTTCCAGATGCTGACGGAAATGGGGCTGTTACCAGGGGCATTAGTCAGAAATCGGGACTTACATTTTATTTGCGATCGCGTTCCAGTTAAAGTAGAGCGCACTGATTTACATTGGACTACAGCTTATCACCCAGGAGAAATTATAAGTCTACCTATTGCCCATGGTGAAGGGCGCTACTACGCTGATGCTGAAACTCTCAAAGCTCTCGAAGATAATGGTCAGGTATTGTTTCGTTACGCTACTGTTTCAGGAGAGATAGAGACAACAGGTAATCCCAATGGTTCCCTGAATAACATTGCCGGAATTTGTGATACCACTGGCAAAATTTTGGGTATGATGCCCCATCCAGAACGAGCAGCTGATCCGATGTTAGGCAATATCGATGGGATGAGATTGTTTCAGAGTTTGTTAAAGACTTTTGAAGATTGCTAGTGTTATCGATACCACTAATTACCGATAATCGCGACCGCTACATGGGTTCCCTAAACCTTATCTGTCTGCAATAGATTGCAATTATACGGGATCTGGTTGACTGATAAATATTGCCATAAACTGAAGTTTATACTTTTTGTAAATCTGATTAAAATTAGTGGCTGTTAATGCTCGAAAGAGTATTTTAAAAAGTATAAAGAAGCAGAGGTTAGTCGTTGAGTGGACAGCGAGTGTTTGTTAAAATTTATCGTTATAATTAGTAAAATAAAAAAATATAAATATAAAATCGAATAAGATAAAAAAATGCCTGAAACTAACTTTCAAATTGAATGGCCTGATGGTAATCAAGAACTTTGCTATTCCCCTTCTCTAGTGGTCAAGAAATATTTTAATGCTGAGCAAGACTATTCCCTTTCGGAATTTGTGGCACTATCTCGGACTGCGCTTCAGGATGGTAGTGATCGCGTCAAAGCTCAATTTGGTTTCTCTTGTAGCAAAGCACTAGGACAACTGAAGATAATAGAAGACAAAGCGAAAAAGTATAGTAATCTATCTGAACCAAAAGTGCGATTACTTAAATTTATCGATGTCCAACCCACAGAATAATTCAATAAAAATTGATGCAAGCCACTTCTCCTCCAGACTCCACTACTATCCTCGCTGGCTTCCATGCTCTTTCCGATCCCCTGCGCCTGGCAGTGATTGAGCTACTCTTCGTTAAAGCCTGGCAATTCCCGGTAAACTCTGGGATTGCCTAGCGAAGATGCAGACTAAGGATTAGTTTCCTACGTTGGTCTGGTCAGGATACCCGAGGGTGACCTCCAGCTCCCGGCTCTATCGCTAACTATTAAGAAAAGGCAAAATGTGTGGTTAGCATGACAAGCCATTCCAACATTGTCGAGGAACACATTACCGAATTGAGTTGCACTAATCATGCAGAATTACGTATTCGTTATTGACACAAACAAGCAACCATTAAACCCTATTCCACCAAAGAAAGCTCGCCGGTTATTAAACAAAGGTAAGGCTGCCGTTTTTAGGATGTACCCGTTCACAATCATCTTAAAGACTGCGATCAATAATCCAACCATCTCACCTTGTCAAATAAAGATTGACCCTGGTAGTAAGGTAACTGGATTTGCCCTAGTCCAAAACAACCAAGTTATTTGGGGAATGGAATTAGAGCACAGAGGAGGATTAATTAAGAAAAAACTAGAGTCTAGAAGCGCTGTAAGGCGTAGGAGACGTAACCGCAACACCCGCTACAGGAAACCCAGATTCCTTAACCGTAAGCGTCCAGAGGGATGGCTTCCACCTAGTCTAGAACACAGGATTTTGACTATTCAGACTTGGGTAAAACGATTGATTAAATTCTGCCCAGTCAATGAGATTTGGGTCGAAAGGGTTAAGTTTGACACCCAAAAAATGCAAAATCCTGAAATCAGTGGCATTCAGTACCAGCAAGGAGAGTTAGCCGGATATGAGGTTAGAGAGTACTTACTTGAAAAATGGGGAAGAGAATGCACTTACTGTGGTAAGCAATCCGTTCCATTGCAAATCGAACACATTCACCCAAGGTCACTTGGTGGAAGCGATCGCGTAAGTAATCTTTGTTTGGCTTGTAAAAAGTGTAATCAACGCAAAGGTAACAAGCCTATAGAAGACTTCTTAAAAAAGAAGCCAAGTCTACTGCAAAAAATCAAATCTAAAGCTAAGCAGCCATTAAAAGATGCAACAGCAGTAAATGCAACTCGGAACAAGTTAGTTAAGGTACTTCAATTAATCAAGGTTGTGGTCACCGGAACGGGAGCGCAAACCAAATACAACCGGACTAGATTAGAACTACCTAAGCAGCACTGGATTGATGCCGCTTGTGTTGGGGATATTGAGACCTTAGTGTTGAGAACCTCTCAGCCGCTGTTAGTCACTTGCAAGGGACCCGGAGGGAGACAGAAAGCAGCACTTAACAAATACGGTTACCCCATCAGACACAATCCATTAAAACCAATCAAAGGCTGGGTTACTGGGGACATAGCCCAGCATCCTCTACTAGGAATAGGCAAAGTCACCCCTAGAAGCAAAGGAAGCTTTGGATTTACCCCGTTAGGAACCAAGGGCTACAAAAGTTGCAAACCTCAAGATATATCGGCAATATACCGAAAAGATGGATACACTTATAGCTTTTGCTAGTATCTGCCGAGATTTACCAGGGAATAGTTGTCCTGGAAGTTCCTGTTAAATCCTCCTGCTGTGGCTAAATTTAGATCACCATTAAATGAGAATCCGCAAACTGATACCCAAACAAACTCTCTGGTCCTTAATATCCCATTGCTGGCGAGAGGCAGTAACTGAGGGCATGGCTACATTTATCCTAGTCTTTGTTGGCACTGGTGCTGTCATGGTGAATCACATCACTAGGGGAGCCTTAACTCATCTGGGCGTCAGTTTTGTGTTTGGAGCAGTGGTCGCTGCTTTAATCTATGCCACAGGACATATTAGCGATGCCCATATTAACCCAGCTGTGACTCTTGCTTTCTGGGCTAGTGGCTTTTTTCCCGCTCGCAAGGTGTTACCTTATATCCTCGCTCAATGCATTGGTGCGATCGCTGCTTCAACATTACTGTTGTTGACACTGGGGTATGTTGCTGATCTTGGCGCAACTCTGCCTCTACAAGGGAACTGGTTTCAATCCTTAGTGCTGGAAGTAGTACTCACCTTTATCTTAATGTTTGTGATCTTAGGCTCTGGTCTCGACCGCCGTGCTCCCATTGGCTTTGCTGGTTTGGCTATTGGCTTAACCGTAGCATTAGAAGCAGCTTGCTTCGGACCAATTACCGGTGCCAGCATGAATCCAGCCCGTTCATTAGGGCCAGCCTTAGTAGCTGGGATTTGGCAACATCAATGGATTTATTGGGTTGCCCCAATTGTAGGAGCGCAATTAGCCGTGATTGCTTATCGGCAACTTTCCCATGGATTTCGGGATATTCAGTAAAAGCATAGCTAAGCTAAAACGCATTTAAAATGGGTTTTAGCAAGGCAATAGGCAATAGGCAATAGGCAATAGGCAATAGGCAATAGGCAAAAGAGGAGTGGATTCTATTTTTTTTAGTTAATTTCAATAATATACAGTTTAAATGTATAAAATTTAAGCTAAAAACTAACAAATAACAACTAACAAAAAAAATAACTATGAAACAAATCATGTTTGTTTGTAAAAGAAATTCCTGCCGCTCTCAAATGGCAGAGGGGTTTGCTAGAACCTTAGGACAAGGAAAGATTTCTGTTACTAGTTCTGGACTAGAAGCAAGTCGAGTTCATCCTACGGCAATTCAAGTCATGGATGAAATTAATATAGATATTACTGACCAGACCTCTAATCCTTTAAACGATTTCAAGGCTGAAGACTATGATGCTGTATTTTCCTTGTGCGGCTGTGGTGTTAATTTACCAGAAGCCTGGGTATTACGAGATGTGTTTGAAGATTGGCAGCTCGATGATCCTGATGGGCAACCACTAGAGACGTTTCGCCGTGTCCGAGATGAAATTAAAGAACGAGTAGCTAAGTTAGTGGAAACCTTGAGCTAATTAGTTGGTTTACGGTTAATTTCAAGGACTTATAAACAGCCTATTTATCTAGTAATTATTTGATACTTTACATTACTATTACCTTCCGGAGGATTTTGGATAAAATCAAATAAATGGTGAGCTAACTCTAATTTAGTGCAGCGATTAATCTGTTGATGGCGTCCTCTGTTATCAATCAAAATTGCTTGGTTGGTATCACTGCCAAAACCAGCATTTGGTTTGTCAACTGGGTTAGCTACGATGGCATCCAATCGTTTCTTGTTTAATTTTTGTAACGCAGGCTTGATAATATCTCCAGTTTGTGCAGCAAATCCAACTAAGTACTGATTGGGCTGTTTCAGTCGTCCCAATTCAGCTAGGATATCTGGCACTGGTTTTAAAGGTAGAGCAGCAGGAAGTCCATGCTTCGGTATCTTCATCTCCTGGTAGATTCCAGGGGTTATATCTGCTACTGCTGCTGCCATCACAATCAAATCAGCATTGGCAAAATCTGCTAGCATCGCCCGATGCATCTCAGTAGCACTCACTACTGGAATTGTCCGGATACCCATCGGTGCTTCCCAAGTAGCTGGTCCATGAACTAGGGTGACAATTGCTCCCCTATTTCTGGCAGCTTGGGCTAGGGCTAGTCCCATCTTGCCTGTGGCAGGATTCCCGATAAAGCGTACTGGATCTATATATTCCCGAGTGCCACCAGTACTGATTAAGACTTGTTTACCGGTTAAGTCTCGTTTGCCACCAGTGTACAGCAGGGATTGGATAGAGGCGATTATCTCCTCTGGTTCTGCCATCCGTCCTGCACCAATGCGATCGCATGCTAACCGTCCTGCTGTTGGACCAACACTATGATACCTGGGGTCACTTAACAGCTGTTGCCAATTTCGTTGCACTGACTGCTGCTTCCACATATCTGTATTCATCGCTGGTGCCAACAAAATAGGGCAACTAGACGCTAGAACCGTATTGGTTAGTAAGTTATCGGCTAAACCATAAGCCAACTTACCTAGGGTATTAGCCGTCAGAGGAGCAATCACCAATACTTCTGCCCATTCCCCTAATTCAATATGCACCGGGCGTTCGTGCTTTGCTTGCCAGAATACGTTGTCCGTATAAGCTGGATAGCGAGAGAGGGTACTAAGAGTCAAAGGAGTGATAAATTTTTCAGCTCCCTGGGTTAGAATTACCCTTACTTCAGCAACCCCCTTAAATAGGGTAGAAACAACCTCACAAACTTTATAGGCAGCGATGCCCCCACATACACCAATTAAAACTTTTCTACCCTTATTCACGCCTCGTCGTAAGCTTCCATGTCCAGTAAGTAGATATAGGGTTCTGCTAACTCTGGACGCTGAAAGGCCAGTGCCCGCAGCAGATGCCAATCTTTGAGTCCTTCAAATGCGCCAGAGTAATCATCCAGCTCTAGACGTGCAGCCAACTTGGCAACGTCCTCTGCACTGAGAGCTGAAAGGTCACGTTGGGAAATGGTCGTAGTTGCCATTGCTCACGCCTCTCTTACTTAGCTTTTTTGTTAACAGTTGTACGTCTTCGACAACTTTACTTCTATTATCCCTATTTAGTGACACGACTGAGTATATATCATACCAGCTTTAGCGTGAAGTATTCGTAAATTTTTTATCAGTTTTTAGGGGTCATTTGTATGGAGGCTTACTATAGAAATATCACTTATTCATAAACGAACTATTATTAGTTGGTTATATTTATTCAGTTTAAAAGCCCTGGCTCTGATTAGGTGGCACAGATTTTTGGCAATAGCGATCGCTCTTCCCAAGTGCTCCGCAGTCTCCAGCAGTTGTATTCAACTCGACTAGTGCTGATCGTTGGTTCATTAGAGATTTAGCATGCTACGTCTCTACTTTTTCGTCACTAAGGAAATTTAAAGGAGATTTATCTGACGGGTAACCGGGCTAGGATCCTCATGATTTGGTAATTATTCTGACTTGTGGTACAAAAAAAACGGTCTCAATTATCAAAAAGACCGCTTAATCCAAAAAATGCTGACTCAATGTATAGTAAGTCCGGAATAGCAAAATTTTTATCGGGATAAACTACTTGGAAAGCCCGATCACTTACCAAGTCTATCACTACTACATGGACTTAGAACATCATACTTTGCTTGAAAGGGAAAGGGGAAGGTTAACCTCATATCAGTAAGATATCTTAACTTAATTACATTTTAACTTATAACCATATTGCGTTTGGCAATTACCAATTACTCGTTACCAATTACTCGTTACCAATTAACAATTATCAATTAGAAATAGTTGGGAGAATTGCTAACATAAAATCTCCCATCTCTTGCCACATTCGACCCACTCTCAATCAGTGAAAGGTTTAAGGCTTAACGAGCTTTACCTTCTGCCCTTGAGCCTTGTTTGGCAGCAATTTCCTGCATCAAAATCTGAAACGCTTTGGCATACTGAGCATCTTCCAAGGTGCCAACTTTTTCACGATTTTTCTGCAAGTCTTTACGCTGTTCATCCGAAAGCTCAAACACAATATCTGGTTCAATTCCGGACTTATTGATATCGCGACCACTAGGGGTAAGGTACTTAGCAATGGTTACTGCCAGACCTGAGCCATCTCCAAGCCCTCGCACGGATTGGACTAAGCCCTTACCAAAAGTCTTAGTTCCTACCAAGATGGCACGTTGATTGTCTTGTAAAGCACCCGAAAGAATTTCGCTAGCACTGGCTGAACCACCATCCACCAGTACCACTAATGGTTTATCGGTCAGAGAGCGATTAATTGCTTTCTGGTATTCGGCTTTGCCGATGCGGTTAACTGTTGAGACAATCGTACCGGAATCAAACCACATCCTAGCAATTTCAATGCTGGCATAAAGTAGCCCACCAGGGTTAGAGCGGAGATCTAAAACATAGCCACTCACCTTCTGATCTTCTAACTTTCGGATTGCTTCGCCCATCTCCTTGGCCGCGTTAGCACTAAATTGAGAAAGGCGAATGTAGCCGATGCCATAACCATCTGAAGTTTCCCGATAGCTATACTTTACAGGGTGGATTTCAATCCTAGCTCGTGTGATCGGATAGTCCACTACCTTTTGGCCTCGCTGAATGGTCAAAGTCACGGAAGTTCCTGGCTTGCCTCGAATCAGTTGAACTGCATCGTTGACATCCATACCTTCGGTACTCTTGCCATCAATTTTGATAATGATATCCTTTGCCAGGATTCCCGCTTTAAAAGCTGGGGTATCCTCAATTGGGGAAATCACCATCAACTTTTTTGTTTCCTCATCCAGGGCAATCTGAATACCTACACCAGTTAATTCCCCAGATGTATCAATCTGCATATTCTTGAACTCTTCTGGATCCATAAACCGGGTGTAAGGATCGTCCAAGGGCTCTAGCATTTCCCGGATTGCCTTGTAGGCTTGTTCCTTGCTGCTGTAAGAGCGATTCAGATAATCTTGGCGAACTTCTTCCCAATCAACCTGGTTGAAGGTAGCATCTACATACCTGCGGTTAATAATTTGCCAAACTTCATCAACTAGCTCCTTAGGACTCTCGCGAAAGAAAGCCTGACTTTGAGATAGATGAAGACCAGCTCCTGTAACTGCTACAGTTGTTAGGACTACTGCTGTCGCACCAAGAACCAGGCCACGTTTTGTAATTACCATAATCCTTTCGCTTAAGGTCGGGAAACTAATGCAAAGGAGCTAAGCTAAATCTAACGAACGGGGATGTCAGACAGCTCCTATGCAAATCAATCTGAGACTGACACCCCCTTGTTCAATTTTGGGTAGTATAACCCTGGTAATATACCCCTATGGCTATAGCCTTTTAGGGGTCATCTATGTTGTTGATTAGGGTCGTGAGGATATTATTTATCCATACTAACCTCATTAGCTAATCACGCCATCATACCACCACACCACACCACCATAATCCCATCTAGCTAGGATTTCAAGAAATAACCTATCCTGACTAAGGATAAGGAAGCTGGGGGTATCAGTCCCATATTATTAATTTTCCTCCCACCCAACTTCCCCTCCGGAAAATTATTGTGGTCATTGGTTTTCATCGTTAGTTGTTCAATGATTACCTATTCACTATTTCCCAGTCTAACATTACCGCAAAGGACTTACTGATTATTCTATTTCATATGGCTGTTTGTGATCAGCTGACAGAGTTGGCGATCGCTTTCTCTGACTTCTGGGTTGTTTTGGAGATAATTTCTGAGCCAGTGGCAGCTTTTATCTAGCAGATCGTCTAAATTCAAATTCCAAATTGCCACTGTAGCATCTTCACTAGCCACTGCCAAAGCTGTTCCATCATGGCTCCAGCTAAGATTTGTGACGCGATGCTCACCAGCTTTCAAGGTTTTGATCAGGGTGTCGTCGAAGCGCCATAGCTGAACCTGGTTGTCCCAGCTGCTGGTTGCCAAAATTTTGCCCTTGGGGCTAAAATGGACTTTCGCCACACTATCAGTATGGCCTTTGAGGGTTGATTGTAAGGTGCCATCTTTGCGCCAGAGTTTCACTGTGTTATCATAGCTTGCTGTTGCTAAGAACTTGTTGTCGGGTGAGAAGCTGAGATCCAAAACCCAATTGTGATGACCTGGTAGTGTTTTCAGAAGTTTCCCATCAGCACTCCACAGCTTTACAGTTTTATCATCACTGGCCGATGCCAATCGCTGACTATCCTGGCTAAACTTAACTGCATTAACCCGCTCACTATGACCAGTCAGGGTATTAATCAATTTACCAGTGCGATCCCAAATTTTTACTGTCCTGTCCCGACTGGCAGACGCGAGGCGCTTCGAGTCAGGACTAAAACTAACATTCAATACCCAGTCCTGATGTCCCTTTATTGTCTTAATCAAAGTACCGCTACGATGCCACAGTTTCACGGTGCCATCTCGACTACCGGAGGCAATTAGCTCACCATCAGGACTGAAACTGATGCTATAGACGAGATCATGATGCCCTTTCAAGGTGTGGAGCAGCTTACCGTTGCGATCCCAAAGCTTAACAGTTCTGTCATTACTAGCTGTCGCAATCTGTTGAGAGTCTGGAGAAAAGGTGACATCCTGTACATCATCCTGATGTCCTCTTAAAATTACGTGAGACTGATTAATACTACTCCAGAGCTTGATAGTTTTATCGTGGCTGGCTGAAGCCAGAATCAGTTGGTCAGTTTGAGGGTTGGATGGTTGTAGAGGAATATGGGACTTGCTGTAAGCTAGGTTGTTTTGAGAACTAAAAGGTTTAGTAGGACTGAAACTGACACCACTAACCCCATCGCTGTGTCCCTTAAACGTGTTTATTAAAGTGCCTTCACGGTTCCATAGCCGCACTGTATTATCATCACTGGCAGAGGCAATCAGTTGACCATCAGCACTGAAAGAAACACCATTAACCCATCGCTGGTGCTTGGGAAAGGTTTTGATTAGCTTGCCATTGGCACTCCACAACCTGACCGTTTGATCATCGCTAGCGGAGGCAATTAACTGACTATCTGGACTAAATACTACACAATTCACCTGAGCGCTATGTCCTCTAAGAGTATTTAGCAATTTTCCCGTTTGACTCCACAACTTAATGGTGTTATCCGCACTAGCAGAAGCAATGATCTTGCCATCTCCACTAAAGCTTACCGACCGCACTACACCCCGGTGACCGGAAAAGGTTTTAATTAATTTGCCATCAACGGTCCATAATCGAATTTTCTTATCTTTGCCAGCCGCAGCCATCATCTGGCCATCTCGACTAAAACTGACACTGTATATATGACCAGCATTAGTGGTAATTGTTCTGACTAGCTGGCCAGTTTGACGCCATAGTCTGACTGTGCCATCCCAGCTACTAGAGGCAATTAACTGACTATCTGGACTAAACGATACGCTGGTTACACTATCTTGATGACCTTCTAGGGTTTGGATTAACTTGCCATCAGGATGCCACAGTTTTACCGTTTTATCGCGGCTGGTGGAGGCAATAAACTGACCATCTGGGGAAAAACTGATGCTCGAAACAATATCACTATGTCCTTCCAGTCGATTGTGTTCGGAAACTGAATAAACTGCCTGGGACAGAGCTGTGATTACTTGTAGACGGGTATCTGCATCTACTGTTCGAGATGGTAGATATTGCTGCTCTTCCTGCTGTAGTTTTTTTGCGGCTCTTAACCCTTCGAGCAAAGCATCAAAGGTTTTATTAGACACGAAAAGAGCTTCTGAAGAGGCACTCAGCGCACTAAGCATAGCATTGATTCGTTGAGCTTCGGCTCGCCATCTCAAGCCACCATTGGTCACTGCTAAAAGTGCCATCACTGTGCTAATGGCAATGGCACGCAGTCGTTGTTTACGAACCCGCAACAGTTGACTCTCACTTTGTTTTAGCCGTACTCTAATATTAGATTGGGTACGTTGCTTATATTTTTGACGAATCGGTAGAACTAGATAATCATGAATTAGCTGATATCGGTTTTGTGGTGTTTCTGGCACTCGGAAGACTAAACCAGAACCTACCAAAATTTCCAAAATCAAGGGGATTTGAGTTAGTTTGGCGTTGTTACCATTGGAGACTGCTAACTCAGCTTGGGTTTTTAACGGACGGGTACCTCGTTGATCGGTTAAGGAAAATAAAACCTCCCAGACGGCATCTTCATTCTCTGGCCCACAATCATAGATAATTTGGGAAAGCGATCGCTCGATTAGAACTGTCTTGGGGTCATTTCCCAAAGCTCGGTATCCTTCAAGGGTAGTAATTTTTTCCGCTTGTAGCTGAGCACCCACGACTTGTAACTCAATTAAGCGCACCACTCCGGTATTGGTGACTAAATCCTTTACCAGTGCTTCGATTAGAGCAGGTTCTAACTTAAACTGAGATACTGCTGTTAAGGAGTGAATAACGTTTTTGGCATTCTCTGGGGACAGATCACCTAAGTGATAACGCAGCTTCTGATCTAGGATATTGTTGTTAATGACACTGAGATCCTTAAAGCGCTCAAACTCTAACAAGTAATGTAGATAATCTTCTCGCATAGACAAGATTATTTTTACAAAGGGGAGATTGAGAGCCTGGGCTAAAAAATTATAAAACTGATGTCGTTGCTCTAAGTCGGTGGCAAGGAAAAAAAATTCTTCAAACTGGTCAAAAATCAGGACGGTTAATAAGTTATGCTGGGAACACCGATACAACTTATCGAGAATTGGTTTAAGGATTAAAGGTTGTTCACCGCAGGCGTTGGAGTCGGGTAAGTTGTTAGCCGTAGGCGTTCCCTTCGGGTAGATTGTTCGCCGTAGGGGTTCCCTTCCGGTAGGTTGAACGGTTGAAGGTGAAAGGTTGGCATCTTTAAACTTGAAGACTACTGTACTTGCTAATTCAAGGTCTAGACGTTTTTCCAGCTCACCGAGCCAATTCCTGTAAACGGTTTGCACCACCGTCAAGGTTTGTCTAGCACCAATAATTCTGGAGCTAAGTGCAGGAACTAAACCAGCATTAATCAGGGAACTCTTGCCAACGCCGGAAGTCCCGTGAATCACGGTTAGTTTGTGGTCATTGCGGCTAATGCGTTCGAGCAGGCCGTTGACATCGGTTTGACGTCCAGCTGCTGCGATTTCTAGGGCTGATGGACAAAAACCTTTCTTGGTAATCGTTGCGTCAGTTTCTCGACTTGGCCCGACACTCTGTAAGGGAGCCATACCAGCAAAGGTAGAAAACCTAAACTGTTGTTCTATCAAGCGTTTTTGTTGCTTAAGTTCAAACCCTCGTTGGTATGCTTTTTGCTCGAAATAGAGCGATCGCAATTCCTCCAACAGCTCCATGAACAGTTGAGGCTGCTGCTGTAGAGGGTTGGGCTCGATAGTTTTGAGGTTTATAGCTTGTTCAAGATAATTAATGGCAGATTTTGGCTTGCCCAGCTGACGCACAGATCTAGCAGCTAGCAGCAGATAGGAACCTCGGTGGCAAAGGTTTTTAGCGTTGAGAGTTGGCTGAGATGTCTCCAGAGTGCGCACAGCTGTGAGGGCTAAGTCTATAGCATGGTTCCAATTCGATTGCTCATAGGCAACTGTTGCCAAAAAGCCATAGGCTCGAGAGAGCTGAACTGGATTATCTTGAGTGTGAGGTTGTGCCAGAAACGCTAGCGCTAAAGCTTCTAATTCTGTCCAATGTTCCAGGTGTTGTAGGACTTCTCCCAATTTTATGGTCAACTGAGCCACCAAGTCCAAGCGTCCTGTTTTAGTAAACAGGTCAATGGCAGTACAGAAGTTTTTCTGGGCTTGCTCCCACTGATGGCAACCGATGGAGCCTTGCAACTGGGCTTGACGGCAATAGCACAAGCCGATGTGATGGAACACTAAACCAAGCCGTTCTAAACCTGAAGGGGTGAGGGGGGGATCACATAAGGGGGGTATTGAGTGTTTAGTTTGTCCGAGAGGTTGATCAAAACATGTAGCTGTGTCCCTTGTGCCCTCTTTTCTCTTCCTAGAAGCTTTACCTTGGATAGTTGTACATACTTTTACCGGTTTAAGGTTTTTATAATAGTGTTGCTCTGAATGGGGAGCCTCACTGCCCAAGCAGCCGCCCCATTCTCCTATATCCTGCTGCCAACAATTTAGACTCTGCTGATAATGCTCCAAGGCCAGATTAATCTGGTCATTTTCAAAGGCATCTCGCCCTAGAATAAAATGCTTGGTAGCTAGTAGGACAGAATCTACGCTGATATCATGAGATTGCAAATCCTGTAATGCCGACTCAAATTCTTGGCGTCGGGGGCAATCGGGAGCCAAAGAAAGCACCTTGTTGGGCAAAAACTCTCCCAAGTCTCTAGCGAAAATATTGCCAAAGATTTCATCTGCCGTTCTGTAACATAAAGCGAGTAATTGGTCAATGGTAAGTTCAAACCGAATCGAGGTAGTAGCCCAATTTTTAAAATAAGGAGCAAGCCTGATCAACTTTTGAAGTCCCTGGTCAGTTACCCATACCACTAAAGGACAGGTTAAGCATTTGGGCAATTCATCTCGCACCTGGTTAGCCGAAAGTAGTACCTGGTTGATGGCATCAACTGACTCTAGACCCGATACCATTAGGGCAGATGTTGTCCCATACTGTTGGGTGCTAAAGATATTACTAAATAGAGTTTGACTAGACTTGTTAAGAACTAGCTCACCATAGGTGAGCTCTGTGATTTCTCGGACGTACTCCCATATTTGCTTCCTAAATAACTCGTAGTTGCATCGCACCAAAATCAGTGCAAATTCTCCTTGGGAGAACATTATTGCCCGGGATAGGGTTAATAGAGAGCGAGCACTGTATGGGGCTAGTGTTTCTGGGGGATTTTGCTGCTTCATGTCACTAACCTTTTGACCCCTACTGGTAGAAATTACCTATTACTAGGGTGATTTTCCCTCTAGATAGTAAGATTACTATCAGAACTTATCGGTAAGTATGGGTTTTTACTGATAAAAAACAACAAGCATAATCAGGCATTACTCAAGAAAAACGTCTATCATAAGTACCTTGATAAAGAATTCAGTAATTACTACTACTTATTTAATAAATATATTTAATGAAAATCCTGAATAACAATGATAAATTCACTTATTGAGCCTGAAGTCCATAGCGTGGATATCAGTGATTTCCCGGAATTTTTGATTTTTTATAGTGGGGTGGAACTATAAGTTCCTAGACGAAAACATGTAAAACAGTTGAACTATCAGGACTTCCGCAAAACTGGGCACCAAACTCTACCTGTAGGCGCACAGGGCTTACTCCCCTACAGGTAGAGTTACTGGGGAAGTCCTGACTAGATCGGTTTGGGTGCATCTCAGTTTTGCAATTAGGCAAAAATTCCCGCGAAAATTCCCACACTTCCCACACTTCCCGCGCCCCCGCCCCACACTCCCCGCGCCCCCGCCCCACACTTCCCACACTTCCCACACTTCACATCTTTTTTACAAATATGAGATGCACCCATCGGTTTTCAAATCAATTAGGGACAAAATTTGTCCCTTGAAAGCAATTAGTAGGTGGTAGGTGGTAGGTTATACATGAGGGGATGTACCTTACCTCAGGGGGTGAACCTGAAGGCTAAACTAATTTCATACCAAGCTTTGAGAGAAAGTTCTCCCTCAAAAAGAAAAGGGTGATTAACAGCTAAGGTAACCTCAGTTCGGACCCGGGCAGATTGAGGTAAAAGCCAGTCCAGATTAAGGCTCGGTTTCTTGGGTTGATGACAATATGCAATCAATCCGCACAGAACATTGACGCAAAAATTAACCGGTGAGCGATGACGATAATGTTCGATTTGATAAATATTTTTGAGTTGGTAATTAATGGTTTCAATCAGAAATGTTGAATCTACCTAATTATTTACATAAAATTAGACACACTATACCTATAACACACCAGATAACTTCACGAAAAAACCATCTGATCAAACCAATATTATTTTCACACATAAAAGCTGGTAAATATCGGAGTTTATCTAAAATTTTATTGCCGAAATCGGGATAACCACTAATTGTAATAAGACATAAGCTATGAGACAGGTATAAATTTGGTACTCAATTCCCTTGACATTCTTTGTTATTAATCTGTCCAGTTTTAGATGCATCTTCAAAAACTTCCAGAACAACTCTATTTACCAGCCAAGGAGACGAAACCTTAGAGAGGGTCGCCTTATTCATATAACTTAAACCTTTTACCCATAACCTGCCGACATTAAAGGCGACCCTCTCTTACGGTTCAAATAAACGATAAAAATTCCCAACTTCTTCATTACTTATACCTTATTCTTATGCTTCTGGTAGGTTAGTCACTAGTCTAAATTCCGTCTGAGTTTCGAGGTCACAAAAGTTGACAACTCTCCCTTGTACTTACTCTTTTTCTGTTCCGATTAGATTCTGCCTGAAGGGGCGACCCGTGGCGAATTTAATAATTAGATGGGTCAAGGGCACCTAAAACATTTCTAGCTTGACATTGTTTTTAATTCTTAAGACAAAATAACGATTATGTTTGGTCTTTAGGGTTTCGATTATCAGCAAACTCGCCAATCCTCTATCCATTACACTGACTCCATTTTTTGGAGACGAAACCTTAGAGAGGGTCGCCTTATTTCATATAACTTAAAAGTATGGTAGTGATAAATAAGTAGTGATACCAAATCCGGTTATTATAGGCTGATTACAAAAAATACCCAAATCTGCTCTGGGCAAGGACTTTGTGTTTTTTTGAATATAGCCTTGGTAAAGCGGATTTGGTATGATACAACATTGTATTCCCCTTAAATAAGATATTTATTAAGTAAAAATCTACCAATTTAACTATAATTAATTATAAAACATTATCTAAATTATAATAAATACTGATTAAATAAAACTTACAAAACTGCTAAAGTTTTATTAGTCAAAAAAAACTTCTCAAGGGAAAAATACACTATCTTAACCATGAATACAGTATCAAATTTAATCACCCGACCCAATTGCCCTTACTGCAATTGTGAGCAAACAGTAAAAAATGGAAGCACTCATCATAAAAAACAAAAATATCTCTGTAAAAACTGTAAAAGACAGTTTTTTTAAAATCCCACAAAAAAGCCAATACCATTGTCGAAAAAAAACTAATATATCACTTATTACTTGAGAAAATATCTTTGGCGGGTATTGCTCGATCAGTTGGAGTTTCAAAAACATTGCAACAGAGAAGTATGTTAATAAAAAATATGCCGAAACTCCCCAAAAAATAAAGGGTTCAGAAAAACCAAAAGGTAAAATTTCCATAGAATGTGATGAAATGTGGTCTTTTGTTAATAAAAAAGATAATCAGCAATGGATTTGGTTGGCCATTGATGGCCGTTGGCCACGCTACGCGAACAAGAAACTAGAGAAATAGTTGGAGTTTATATTGGAGATCGCACTCGCGAATCGGCAAATAAATTATGGAAGTCTTTTCCTCCAGTGGTTCGACAATGTGCTGTGTGTTATACAGATTTTTGGGAAGCTTATCAAAAAGTTATACCTAAAAAACGTCACAAACCTGTAGAAAAAAAACCTGGAAAACTCATCATATTGAAAGACAAAATAATACCTTAAGACAAAGGATTAGTCGTCTGGTTAGGAAAACTTTGTCATTTTCAAAAAAATTAGAAAATCATCTAGGAGCTATTTGGAATTTTGTTCATCACTATAATAAATGTTTATCCGGTTGATTAGGCCATCACTACTTGTGTACCACTACCGGTTTATATGGCCAAAATTGGGTAAATTTTAAGGATGTTTGTCTAGAATTAGTAACCGAGTTAATGAAACGCGCATCCTAATAAGCGATGCAGCGCGGTCTTGGGGGTTTCCCCCATGAGCGACTGCATCAAGACACGAAAGTATTATCAACGAGGTCTAAGGGCTAGGTCGCTTATAGAGTCTGCGTTTTAACTTATTTCGTCGCCCCCCCAGCACAATATCTACAAGTTTATGCTTCGGTTCCCGTTTGAATCTTGGGTCATCCAATGGCTCAAACTGATTAATCACGCTATGTTTGAGCTGTTTCATTGTCTTTGAAAGGGGGGATGGGGTTGGAGCACCAAAACCAAATGACATCACGGCCGTTGAGAATGTGAACAGACTGATTTAATATCTATGCAGTTTCCTTGATTCTGGAGAAATTGTCTAGTCCGAATTATTACTGGGCAAATGTCGGTTTTGTCAAGTACAATTTATACCAAATATCTGCGATTACCCTGCTTTTACCCTAAGCCGACTAACCATAAAGGCTACCCTTCTCTTGGTCAACTTCTAACCAAGGTTTCATCTGAGGCCTTATTACAAAAGAAAAAACCCTTTTATTCATAACCGAGCACCCATTTTGGCCTCCGCCGAATCCAAGAGAAGGGTAGCCTTCTTACAAGAGAAAAAACCCTTTTACCCTAAGCCGACTAACCATAAAGGCTACCCTTCTCTTGGTCAACTTCTAACCCCTGTTATATGGGAACTTCAAACTCCCCTTTGGCCGACTGCATCGCTACCAAGGTTTAAAGCTCCTGATGTTTCCCGACACCCCACACCCGGTCACCCCATACCCAGTAAGGCACCGAATGCTGCTTGTCACCCCGTCAGTCACAGAACTAGAGTCCGAAACTTTTCTGTTTCTGCTAAGGCTGGGTTGATCCCAAACCAGCGCCCTTGTTCATCTTGGTATTCATAGACAAACATACTGCGCAACAGGGTTTGATATTCTTGTTCCCCCTTGACGGACTGCTGTTGCACGACTTGAGATAGCAACTTCCACTCTTCCTCTTCAACAGCCAGAGTCAAGTCATCTCGGTATCCCTTAATCACACTCTCTAAACAACTCCTGGAAAAGGGTGGGTCTTCATGTTGCAAACAGTTATAGAGCAACCCTAACAAGTTACGGACATGACCCCCACTAATGCGACACATCCGGTCGAGGGTTTCTGGGCTATCAAATACTAGTGGAATCAGGTTTAGCCGCTGTTGAGGATCAACCATTGGAAAAGCTCGGGCTAGCAATAGCTGTCGCAGCAGTGCCATACCTTCTGGATAGTCACTACCATCCCGTAACTGTATGGGCACCATGGGCAAAATTTTGGGAGCCACACCACCACCGACTCGATTTTTGAGAGTTTCGTACTCGTTGGAGAACATTAAGGACAAGGGTAGAGTGTAAACCACATGGCAGTTCAAACGCCTTAACTGAGTACCACGGTCGATAAACAGATACTCTGGCTGGGAGCGACCTGAAACCATGGAGCGATTATCAACTCGGTCAAGATTATCAATAATCACCACCAAACCCCTTTTGCCAAGTAACTTCAGCTGCTGAATCGCTGATTGTAAAATTTCTTCGTTGATCGCATTCAAAATGCTTTGGGTGCGGGGTTCTAGGTGCTGTCGTAGCAGTTGGCGTTGCTGAGGACTGTCTTTACTTCTGGCTGTAATCTTGGCAATGCCTACGGAAAATTCGGCTTCTGTTGAAAACTCGATAGGAGTTTGCAAAAAGTCTTTGATTTCATTAAATAATTTACTAAAGTAACTGGGTCTGAGCTGTATGCTGATCGCTTCTAGGCTTTCACAGACTGACCTAGCGATGCTCAGTAAAATGTCACTGACATCAACATCCACCATGTCTAGGTCTTGAGAGGACTCAAAATAAACAACATGAAATTGCTGCTTCTCCAATTCAGCTTTAAGTCTTAACAACTCAGTAGACTTACCACAGCCAATATGACCAGTAAACAATTGACAGGTAGGTTCATCTGGTGACAGACGGGTAATGGTTCGTCCTAAAGCTTCGATAATCTTTCCTCCCCTGACAGCGGAAAAATCGATATAGTATGGATGGTCTTCTGGATTACCCATATCTAAGGTTTTAGCTGGGTTACACGCTTTGAAAAATCTTGGTAGATGCAGTTCCATAAATTAACCTCCCACCGTTGTGGTGATGGTTGTGGTTTACAGAAGGCGGTTAGAAAGCCCACTCCTTCAACAGGGTGATATAGGAAGCGTGGCCAGTGATTAGTCTTTTGTAAAAGACTAATCACTAATCACTGGCTCATCCCACGACCAAGGTACGTGGAATGAGTTAACTATATAGGACTGATTAGGCACCAATGCCTTTTTCCATCAGGCTGATGGAACCTGTTAAGTATAAAACGTGGGAACCTAGTAGTGGTTAAATTAAAAAAAGTATTTGGTGCTCACTGAGGAATTGCAAAGTTCAAACCTTGTCGTTACCCAGATTTTTGGGTAGATTGGCGTGAAGCGATCGCGCCGCAGCGCAAACGCCCACGCGCCAATTGTCAGGCTTACTTCAAGTCATAAATGTACTCTGTCGATTGATCGGTAGTAGATGACCAACATCGCATCAGTCTCTCAATCACAATTGTCTAATCGACGCAAACAACTGCGACGGACACGCCGGATTCAATTTTATCAAAGGATTTGGCGTACACTTTTGGTGGGCGGTATCGCTGGAAGTTTACTCTGGGCAATAACTTTACCAGATTGGATGATTCGTCACCCAGAACAAATCGAGATTCAAGGGAATTATTGGCTTTCTGCTGAAGCGATACGCTCCCTGTTGCCTTTATCCTATCCCCAGTCTTTACTGCAAGTACAACCCCAAGTCCTTGCCAAGTTTCTGGAGTCTGAAGCTCCTATTGCTTCGGCTCTAGTTAGCCGTCAACTAATACCACCAGGATTGACAATACAAGTTAGAGAGCGTCAACCAGTGGCTATTGCTGAGCAGAGTAAGCTCCAAACCAGAAAAACTAAAAACTCTACCCCAACCTTGGGTTTAGTCGATGAGCACGGGATCTGGAGCCCCAAGAGCAGTTACGAACCACTCTCGGCCAACCTGCAGTTGCCGAAGTTGAAAGTGATTGGTCAAAATTCCGTTTATCGCCCTTACTGGTTCGATGTTTATCAAGCTGTGAGTCAGTCGGCTGTAAAAGTTTTCGAGATCGATTGGCGAAATCCAGCCAACTTAATTCTGAAGACCGAGTTAGGAAATGTACATTTAGGTCCTTACACTGAACGCTTCCCCACGCAACTGAGAGTTCTAGATCAGATGCGAGAATTGCCGAAGCGCACACAAAAGAGCAAAATAGCTTACATTGACCTCCAAAACCCAGACTTACCATCTATTCAAATGATGACAGACCATGACAGTGTGCAATCGGGAGTTAAATAAGGATAACGAAGAAGGTCAGACAGGTGATTAGCCCTACTCTGACGGCTAAGCCGAGGTGATATTTCCAGAACCATTGTTTTGTTTCAGGTCAGTTATCGGGTATAGAGCCAGCCGTTGCCAGGGTCTTTGGTTTTTCAATCAACTTACTCTATAGTTAACTCAGACGGCTACATATAACTTATAAAGATAAAGATAAACACTTACCCTCACCTGTTGCAATGACGCTTAATAGTAAACTAGGGCTTGCTGCTCAAAGTTCTAAAATCATCGCAGAAGCAGATCTGTCATTAGGATCCGACAATACACATCCTTTTAGTAACTCTGTATTACAATTCGGTCAAACTTATGATTCTAATCGCATACCCAGGGAAGAAACTAGGAGTGACAATATCGTGCCAGGTAGCGTTGCAAAAATCAAGGTCATTGGTGTTGGCGGGGGTGGTGGTAACGCAGTTAACCGCATGATTGCCAGTGATGTCAGTGGAGTAGAGTTCTGGTCAATTAACACAGATGCTCAAGCACTAGCCCAATCATCAGCCCCCCAACGCTTACAAATGGGGCAGAAGTTGACCCGAGGGTTGGGAGCAGGAGGGAACCCAGCCATTGGTCAAAAAGCCGCAGAAGAATCCCGGGAGGAAATTGCCCAGGCTCTCGAAGACACTGACTTGGTTTTCATTACTGCTGGGATGGGGGGTGGTACTGGCACAGGAGCTGCCCCGATTGTAGCAGAAGTCGCTAAAGAGATGGGTGCTTTAACTGTGGGAGTGGTCACTCGTCCATTTACCTTTGAAGGACGCCGCCGTACTTCCCAAGCCGAGGAAGGAATTGCCGCTCTGGGGAGTCGAGTCGATACCCTAATTGTTATTCCCAATAATAAACTCTTGTCAGTGATTTCAGAACAGACTCCTGTTCAAGAAGCATTTAAAGTAGCTGATGATATCCTACGTCAGGGGGTACAAGGGATCTCTGATATTATTACTATTCCTGGCTTGGTGAATGTGGATTTTGCCGATGTGCGAGCGGTGATGGCAGATGCTGGTTCGGCTCTGATGGGCATCGGGATGGGTTCTGGAAAATCCCGAGCCAGAGAGGCAGCAGTAGCCGCCATTTCTTCTCCTCTGCTGGAGTCTTCTATTGAAGGGGCTAGAGGGGTAGTTTTAAATATTACTGGTGGCAGTGATCTGACCCTCCATGAAGTGAATTCAGCAGCAGAAACTGTTTATGAAGTGGTTGATCCCAATGCCAATATCATCTTTGGAGCAGTAATTGATGATAAGCTCCAGGGTGAAATTAGAATTACTGTGATTGCTACTGGATTTACCGGAGAAGCCCAGTCTGCACCTAAATCTGTGGAAACTCCCCTGAATCGGCGACCGATTGCTCCTACACCGATGCCCCCTACTCCCAAGGTTGAGCCTAAGAGTAGACCAGGATTAGATATTCCAGAATTCCTGCAACGGCGTCGTTTTCCTAGAGGACCAAAGGAGTAGAAAAAAACTGACGGAAACCAAATGGCATGGAAGTAAAGCAAAGCAACCTATAGCCAAGGCAAGACTATTGTCGGTCCCCTTGGTAATTGCTGATTTTACTAATAGGCGTGAAAACTTCCCTAGAGATTGCTCCTGAGCCTGAACCCATGGGAAACTTTTTTCGGTTATCACTATCAATAGTCAGCCAGACTATGGAGCGGGAGTTTTTTTTGACTATCTCCCTAGCTTTTAGCCAACAAGGGCTGCCCACAGATTAAAATTTCAACTATTCTTGCCTTGGATGAAGTTTAGCTATACTTATGACTTCTAATCACCGAACCAACCCCCCTATGCCCAAATCCAGTAGCGATCGTTACCCTAGTTCAACATCGGCAAACAAATCGAATACATACTGTCCATCAGTACCAATTTCTGTCTACCGGGAACTAGCAGCTGAGTTGCAAGCAACACAGGCGATGTTGGACTCTCTCCATTCTCAAAATCAGCATTTAGTTAAACAACACCAGCAGCTGCGACAGGAAGTTAAAAAAGTTATTAATTCAGCTCTGCATCTACAGCAGGTGATCAATTCCTTAGAACCAGTGAGTCCAGCTGAAGTCCATCGACCTCAGCCAGTAAAGCCGCCGGAACCCCGTCAAGCTCCACCAATTCCACCCCAGCGCACCTCTACAACTATCCCAGGGGGTGAATTTTCCCCACCTCAGAGGAAACCTCAAACCCCTACCTCTTCCTATCGAGAAACTTTAGTGATTGAACAAGAAAACAATCGCTCCCTGCGAAGTTCGCAGCCAGAGGCAGTCTCATATGTCAATGGCTGGGTGTTGGTTATAGCTATCTTGGGAATTGTCTTGAGCGCATTTGGTGCTGGCTTTTTGGTGGTGAAACCGATACTAGATAGTAATCGTTGAACCATTTTGCTGCTTGATTAATCGATTAATGGCGGGTTCTTTGAGATTCATCCGCCAATCTATTGTTGTACTAAACCTCGGCTGTATTTACCGCTATTTTCGCCTCCGCATTGCACCATTAATTGGAAAATTACCATCATTACTGCCAAGGGAAATCGGTTTGTAGCAGTTAATGGCCAGGTCTATAAGGTTTGCCAGGGTCAATTGTGCCCAGAACATTGGCTGATCACAGATCTGTTTACTTAGATCAAATCTACAGTCATTAGTCAGTGGTGAAGGGCAAGAAAAAACCTGCTCAACCTGAGTTCGATATAAGCGATCGCTCCACGAAAGAGTAAGGGATACAAGCTTTGGGCAACTAGGGTATATTAAGGCTTTCAGCGTTACGTTGAACTCAGGTTAGGGACTCGCGGAAAAAAAAAATCCCCTAGAATCAGTATTGCATCAGCAGATGTTGTGTGCTCAGCGATGTATAACTCTAGGGCGTGTCATCAATTAAGCCAGATGATGGCAGCAGCGAGGTGGATCGCACCATTTGAAATTGCGAGCTGTTTGATCGTACCGTGTCGCAATTGCCCTGTATTGCTTGAGTTTTTGGAAGAGATTTTCGTGATTGTTGCCGCCACTTGTACATGTCTTTATCGTATTCCCGTGCGTTGAGTGCGGTTGCTTTTGGGAGGAATGACAGCCTTGCAATTGGCCTCTTTGAGGCGCTAAGCGCACACGTTGTTCTGCATCATAGGCTTTATCAGCAAGTAGCGCACCAATCTCATCAATGGAATCCAACAAGACGTCAGCGCCTTGTAAATCGTGGGCAAGGCCTGGAGTTAGATGAAATCCTGTGGGATTGCCCAAGGCATCGCTTGTAGCATGAATCTTGGTTGATAGTCCCCCAATGCTTAGGCCTATGGCTTGGGTAATGCAGGTATCATCAGGTTTTTTTTTCGCACCAGCGCACTCGTTGATGGGCACGCACAATGGTTGCATCAATGGCGGCATATTCGTTGTCAGCGTCTTCGGCTAAAACATCGAAAACCTTCTTCCAAACGCCTTTTTCAGACCAACGGGTATGCCGGGTATGAATGACGCGAAAATCCCCAAAACGCTCCGGTAAATCCCGCCAGGGAATTCCGGCACGATAGCGATATAAAACGGCTTCAACAAATAATCGATTGTCAATGGCCGTAGCACCAGGGTCGCCCTCTTTACCAGGTAAGAGGTGCTCGAGCCTTTCCCACTGGTCATCTCGCCAGCCATAACGTTTCATAATCATTTATGCCCACCTATTGTGATTGCAGGATTTACACGAATATCCTATCAAGCTACTTCTGTCAAACATTTTGATTGATGACACGCCCTAGGCTTATATACAAAGAGAGTACAAAGCAAATTGGTTAGTCTTAAGCGTAGACTAAATCAAAAATCACTAAGCTTTCTATCATACCACGAAAGACTTTTGCAAGAGGTATACTATTGTGTCGAACAACCCTGGTGGTCTAGGGTTGGTAAACCGATGGCTTGGCGAGGGGAAACCGTTGCGAGGGCAATGCCATTCTCAATGCTACAAATCCCCCACTGGACTAAATTCTCTACCCCTACCAATAATGGCAAGGTTGTCCCAGATAATGTCCCATCTGGTAGCCGTGCTGTCCCATTTTTGACCTCTATCTGGCGGGTGTCCCAGGGATAGACGCCATCGGGTAATCCTATTGGTGCTAGGGCATCGCTAACTAGAAAAATCCCTTGTTCATAACCCCCAGCACGGAGCAGCAATTGGATCATGGTGGAACAAACGTGCTGACCATCGGCAATTAGTCCACACTGGACACCGGGAGTAACTAGGGCAGCTCCGAGTAATCCTGGTTTGCGGTGATGGAGTCCTGGCATGGCATTAAAAGCATGGGTTACCATGGATGCCCCATGTTCAAAGGCGCTTTGGGCTTGCTCTGCTGTAGCTTGGGAGTGACCAAGACTAACGATTATGTTGCGCGATCGCAAATACGGAATCACCTCACCAATGCTATCTAACTCTGGCGCTATGGTAATTAGTTTAACCAGATTACCATAGTATCCCAAAACTTCCTTGACATTTTCAAGAGTAAGTGGTAATAGATACTCAAGAGGATGAGCTCCCCGTTTTTGGGGATTGAGAAAAGGCCCTTCTAGATGGACACCCAAGATGCGGGCGCTTGGGGTCTGGTAAGGTTGGGAAGGGATAAATTTAGCAAAGACAGAAAGCGATCGCTGAATCTTCTCTACAGAAGTAGTCACCAGAGTGGGTAAAAAGTGATCGACACCCTGATGCCAAAGGAATTGACAAATATCCTGGAGTAAAGGGATGTGGTGAAAATCCACATCGGTGAAGGCTAAGCCTAGCCCCCCATTAATCTGCAAATCCACACCCCCTAGGGAGACCCAATCCCCAGCAACGTCAAGGATAGCCGGGTTAGGAAGAGTTTCTAGCTTAGGAAGAGTTTCTGGGTTGGGTGCGATCGCGTCAATAATTCCATGAGCATTAATGTGAATATTCTGTAAACCGTGGTAACTAGGGACACGAGCATTGATAATATCTAGAGTCATTAGGGAATGTGGCGAAGTCTAATTCATCTACCATCAAACATGATCCATGACCAATAACCAACCGTTAATTGGGATTATTATGGGCAGCGATTCCGATTTGCCCACCATGCAAAATGCGATCGCAGTATGTGAAGACTTCGGTGTTCCTTCGGAAGTGGCGATTGTCTCCGCCCACCGCACCCCTGAACGGATGGTAAATTATGCCCAAAACGCTCACAAGCGTGGACTCAAAGTTATTATCGCTGGTGCTGGGGGGGCGGCTCATCTGCCTGGGATGGTAGCGGCCCTAACACCCTTGCCTGTAATTGGGGTTCCAGTGTCTAGTCGTCACTTGCAGGGTATCGATTCCCTATACTCAATTGTTCAAATGCCTGGGGGAATTCCCGTCGCTACTGTAGCAATTGGTAATGCCAAGAATGCAGGGTTGTTAGCAGTGCAGATTTTGGGGACTCATCAGCCGGAATTACTAGAGAGAGTGCAGCAGTATCGCCAGAATTTAGCCCAATCAGTGATGGAAAAGCAAGCATTGCTGGATGAGTTAGGTTATCAGCAATACTTAGGGCAGATGAGTTAATCTGGTTGCTGAGACTTTCAGAAGGTTAGCATTGAAAAAGGGCAAAAATACCCATTAAATTGCCATTAGGGTAAGCCACTATAGGGGGGATGTGACAGAAAATAATTCGAGGGCAATCCGACTCGTTCTACTACGTTAAGTTGGGGTATCTCAAAAGCATGCTACGGAAGGGAAGCATCTGTTATAAATGAGCCGAGACTAAAGGCCATAGGACTTACGAGGTTGAGTTTGGTGTTCAGCTGAAATACCAATACCCGATCCACACCAAATCCAACTCATGTCAACAAAAAATCTAGGAGGTAAATAAATTTAATGGAACATCGTGGTGTTACAGTATGGTTAACTGGTCTTAGTGGTGCTGGAAAGACCACTATTACTAAGGCATTAGAAGAAAAACTAAACGCCAAAGGATGTAAGCCCGAAGTCTTGGATGGGGATATCGTCCGTCAGAACTTAACCAAAGGACTCGGATTTAGTAAAGAAGACCGGGATGAAAACATTCGCCGCATTGGCTTTGTTGCCCATCTTTTAACCCGCAATGGAGTTATTGTATTGGTATCCGCTATCTCTCCTTACCGTGAAATTCGAGAGGAGGTCAGGCAAAGGATTGGTGACTTTGTAGAAGTTTATGTTAATGCTCCCCTAAAAGTTTGCGAAGGCCGAGATGTCAAAGGACTTTACAAACGAGCTCGTGATGGAGAAATTAAGAATTTTACTGGTATTGATGACCCCTATGAGCCACCATTAAATCCGGAGGTAGAATGTCGCACTGACCAAGAAGAATTATCAGAAAGTGTGGACAAAGTTCTGAAAAAGCTGGAAGAGTTAAATTATATTTCTAGTACTTGAAGCAGAATCTTTATACCTTAACTAAAGGACTCCACGTACACGCTTTGGAGTGGGAGTCGTATCTTGAGACAATTCTTGAGACAATTCTTGAGACAATTGTAGAACCTAATTATTATTCCTAGAGTATGCAAAGCCCGGTGTTAAGCCATCCTTCACAAACTATCCCAGCTCACGGTGGTCAACTGGTCAACCGTGTCGCTACACCTGAACAACGGCAGGAATTTTTGGATAAAGCTGAATTTCTGCCCAGAGTCACACTGGATAAACGGGCTGTCAGCGACCTTGAAATGATTGCTATCGGTGGCTTTAGTCCCCTGACTGGCTTCATGGCCAAAGAAGACTACGAATCAGTGGTAGACCGGATGCGTCTAGCCAATAACCTACCGTGGTCAGTTCCGATCACCCTCTCGGTTACCTCTGAAGTAGCTGCCCCTCTGCAAGAGGGGGGGTTAGTCCGTTTGGATGATACCAGTGGTCGGTTTATTGGTGTATTAGAACTGACAGAAAAATATTCTTACGACAAAACCCATGAAGCGGTGCAAGTTTACCGCACTGATGAAGACAAGCATCCTGGTGTGAAAGTCGTGTATGACCAGGGAGAGATTAATTTAGCTGGTTCAGTA
Source organism: Moorena sp. SIO4A5 (assembly GCF_010672005.1). Lineage (NCBI taxonomy): Bacteria > Bacillati > Cyanobacteriota > Cyanophyceae > Coleofasciculales > Coleofasciculaceae > Moorena > Moorena sp. SIO4A5. The sequence goes on from NZ_JAAHHZ010000011.1 coordinate 45,792, forward strand.
TGGTTACTGGAACGGTTACCCCATCCCCAGTTTCCCTCCTACCAAATCGATCCAGAAAAATCGAGAGCCATGTTCTCGGAACGGGGTTGGAAAACAGTGGTAGGTTTCCAAACCCGTAATCCCATTCATCGGGCTCATGAATATATCATCAAATGTGCTCTAGAAACCGTAGACGGTCTATTCCTTCATCCCTTAGTGGGTGCTACTAAAAGCGACGACATCCCAGCCGATGTGCGCATGCGTTGCTATGAAATCATGTTGGAGAATTATTTTCCCAATGACCGCGTGATTCTGGCAATTAACCCTGCTGCCATGCGTTATGCAGGCCCAAGAGAAGCCATTTTCCATGCTTTGGTACGGAAGAATTATGGCTGTACCCATTTCATTGTAGGACGAGACCACGCTGGTGTGGGAGACTATTACGGCACCTATGATGCCCAACACATTTTTGGTGAGTTTGAGCCAGGTGAGTTGGGGATCATGCCGATGAAGTTTGAGCACGCCTTCTACTGCACTCGCACCCAAGGTATGGCTACCGCCAAGACTAGTCCAAGTACACCGGAGCAGAGGATTCATTTATCCGGTACTAAGGTACGGAAAATGCTGCGTGAGGGAGAATTACCACCACCGGAATTTTCCCGACCTGAAGTGGCAGCAGAACTGGCTAAGGCAATGCACGAGAGGAGTTGAAGGTTGAAGGTTGAAGGTTAGACCGTTGAAGGTTAGACCTTTGAAGGTTAGACCGTTGAAGGTTGAAGGTTAGACTGTTGAAGGTTGGAGGTTAGACCGTTGAAGGTTGGAGGTTAGACCGTTGAAGGTTGGAGGTGAGGCGGTTATTTGGTTATTTGGTTATTTGGTTATTTGGTTATATTCCAAACCTTAAACCTGTAACCTTAAACCTATAACCTTAAACCTATAACCTTCAATCTGTAACCTGTAACCTGTAACCAAATAACCTTCAACCTGTAACCTGTAACCTGTAACCTGTAACCACATAACCTTCAACCTGTAACCTGTAACCTGTAACCAAATAACCTTCAACCTGTAACCTGTAACCTGTAACCAAATAACCTTCAACCTTCAACCTTCAACCTTCAACCTTCAACCAAATAACCTTCAACCTGTAACCTTGGCCTTTCGGCCACGCGCTTCGCAGCAAAGCGGGACGAAGTCCATCGCGTTAAACCTTTAACTAGTGAACTAGTGAACTAGCTCAACTGGGAATCCCACGGCTTGTGGCCGTGGGAGCGCCAATCCTGGTAGGCTGATAGCTGAAATCTGAAAGCTGAAGCGCGGATATGGGACTTAATCGCCGGACTTTTCTGCAAAAAGCTAGTTTGGGATTGGCAACATTAGGAGTAAGTGAAACATTACTATCCCTCCTAGGGAATAGTGGTTTAGCTGTTCCTGGAATAGACCGTTACTTCCAAGTATTAGCACAACCCCTTGGGCGAAAGTTAGCCCTACTAGTGGGTATCAACAAGTATCCTCGTAGCACAGTCTTGGATGGCTGTGTTACTGATGTAGAACTACAACAAGAACTATTGATTCATCGGTTTGGCTTCAACCCGAAGGATATACTGATACTTAAAGATCACCAAGCGACTCGCGAAAATATTGAAACGGCTTTTATTGAACATCTGACGGAGCAAGCGAAAGCGGGTGATGTGGTAGTCTTCCACTTCAGTGGCTTCGGTAGCCAGGTCAAGCTATCTCAAGGGTATCAAACCGATACGTCTGTTGCACTTCAAAATAGCTTGGTTCCAGTAGATGGGAGCCTGACCAAAAAAAAACCTAAGGTAGCCAACGATTTACTGGAAGAAACTCTAGTTTTGCTATTGCGATCGCTCTTCACTGACCAAGTCACTACAGTACTTGATACTAGCCACACGGTAGCTGATAGCCTCCTCCAAGGAAATATTAAGGTACGCTCTAGTACTAACCCACCAGCCCAAGAGGCTAGTCGGGACGAACTGGCTTTTCAAGAGCAACTGCGGCGGCGGATACAGGATTCTGGGAAAGGGATGGTAAACCAGAAATCGGTCTCGGTTGTGCCTGGATCGATGAATCCTATGGCAGGTCTGGTTCTCACCGCTGCTGAACCAAATCAAATGGCCATGGAGGCTAAATGGAATGGTTTCAGTGCTGGCTTATTTACCTATGCTCTTACTCAGTATCTGTGGCAGGCAATACCAACAACGACAAGTCAGGTGAGCCTGAGTCACGCTGGTGTGATGGTTAATCAACTGACAGGTACACAACAACAGCCCAGGCTAGGGGGTCAAAGTAGTCTTGAGCCAATACCTACCTATTATCTGCCCCCTGACCCTAGCATGGGAGCGGATGGTGTGGTCACCGCCGTGGAAGATAATGCTCAAACTGCACAGTTGTGGTTGGCAGGATTACCAGCAACAGTTGTGGATTACTATAGCAATAACTCTGTATTGGAATTAGTCGGTGCTAACTCGGGAGCCTCCCAACTACAAATAACCTCTAAAGATGGTCTGACTGCTAAGGCAAAATTTATTGGTGCTAGTACTGATAATAACAATCAGCTACAAGTTGGGCAGCTGGTGCAAGAAGCTGTCCGGGTGTTACCCCGTAATATTGGTATAACGGTAGCTCTGGATGGGAACCTAGAACGAATTGAACGAGTAGATGCTACCAGTGCCTTTTCTGGTATCTCTGCTGCATCGGTAGTGCAAGCAGGGGAACAACCTGCTGATTACTTGTTTGGCAAAGCACTCTCTTCCACAAATGCTGGGGGAGGGGGTTATGGAATCTTCTATCTCGACGGTCAACCCATACCCAATGGAGTTGGGGAAGCTGGGGTAGCCGTGAAGTCAGCAGCTATGGGATTGGCTGGTAAACTGAACACCTTGCTGGCAGCAAAATTGCTGCGACTAACTGCTAATGATGGGTCTTCCGGTCTAGGTATTCGGGTATCCCTACAGATGATTGAACCAGAGCAAAAGCTAGTGATGCAACTCGAAACATCACGGACGGCTTCCTCCTCACGGGTAGATTTGGTAGCTGAGGGTGAAGCTAAATCTCAGGCTGAGTTGACAAAAACTGTGGCAGAAGCAGGTGTTCCTATTTTGCCGGTAGGGAGTCGTCTCCATTATCAGATCGAAAACTACGGTGACCAACCGATCTATTTCTTGCTATTAGGCTTTAATACCAATGGCAATGCGATCGCACTATATGAACTGCCATTTTTGGAGACATCACAGACTTCAGAAAACTCTCCATCTATCAAAGATGCTGTAATTGCTCCTGGGGAAACCCTAACTCTGCCATCAGCCGTAGCTTCTGTTGGTGGGATTGTCTCAGGTCCTAGTGGAATGGTGGAAATGCAACTGATTTGCAGTCGCTCTCCCTTCACTGAGGCCAGTAAAGCTCTCGACGCTGTGCCATCTCGTCGCGGAATCGGAGCACCAATTGATGATTTGTTTAACCCCTTGGACGTAGCCAAGGCGGTGTTGCAAGACATACATGATGCTAGTGCAAATTCCCTAGATTCTTCCCTCAGTATAGCTGCTGATTCCTACGCCTTGGATGTCAATACTTGGGCAACTCTAAGTTTTCTCTATCGGGTGGTTTAATTTCAGCTTGTTAATTGTCAATTGCTAATTGGCAATTAACAATTGATGCATAAGTGTTTAAGAGGAAATAGGGAACAGGGAACAGGGAACAGGGGGAACAGTGTGAGGAGAGGGAATTTTTTTGTAAAATAACTAAGGATTTCTAGTTATTTTTTTGGTTAAACTATTATTATAACTGTGGTTATTTCAAAAACATAAATTTTATTTATTCTGAGTCATTAACCCTTCTTAGGTAACCTCGCTTTCCCAAACACTTGCTCCGGAGTAAGTTCCAAGCCTTCAAAAAGCGAATCAGTGATCAGCGCAGCTTTGGTATAAGTCCGTGGTGGCGCATCTGGATAAAAAACTGTGATACTTCTCGCCTGAGGATCAACAACCCAAACTCGTAATACTCCCGCTTCTAAATAATCAGTTGCTTTCTCGGCTAATTGCCCAAAGGTTTGTCCCGGTGAGATAATTTCAATGGCTAACTCTGGGGGTACTGGACAAGCCTCATCTTCTATAACTTCTGAGGGCAGACGTTGAACAGAAATGTAGGTTAAATCAGGTACAGGTACCCAGTCTTGACCGTGACGTTGCAAGGCTATTGTCCATTCTGGATTGACTTCACCCTTTTCCTGACACCACTGATCCAAAAGTGTATATAAAGCACCACTTACCCTAGCATGAAAACGTTTAGGAGACATTTTCGGTACTGCAACCCCCTCAACTAATTCATAGGTTACATCGGTCGAAGGCATTGCCAGAAATTCTTCCAGGGTCAGTCTAGTTTTTAGTTTTTGCATTTTTATAAAACCACGATATCATTATATCAAAACCCCACAATAATCCACCACAAACTAATCCCTAAAACTATCGTACTCACATGGTGTGGTAATAACAAACTAAAGGGTTGACGTCCTATCTTATGGGTCAAAAACAGGGATAAAAGTACTCCTGAAATTAACGTAGTTCCCTGCAAGAATGCAATTACTGCTGGATGGGCTACCAACACAGGTAATCCTTCACCACTCAATCCAAACGTAGCAAACATTACCGGTAAAATCCTTCCCCCTTCTCCTAAACCAAGCCGCCAATAATGAGCCAAATTACCAGCTAACACTAATGGTAAATATCCATAAGCTAATTTAACAAAATAACTCGGCTTACGAATTTCTTTTACCTGATATAATCCTACCATTATTCCTTGAGCCAATAGTGGGACAATTGCTGGTAAACTCAACACTGTTACCGAGAGCAAACCATGAGTCCAAAACTGACTCAAATCCCACCCTAACCCCAGGTTTTCTTGCAATTCTGGTAAACGGTGCAAAAACACTGCTCCTAACAATAACAATAACAAAGCTACCTCATAACTGCGAGGCACATGGGTAGTCCACAATTCAATACCTGGAGGACGTAAATTCACTTCTACTGAACGATGGGGACAGGCTTTCAAACAGGTCATGCACAACACACAATCCCGGTTATCTTCCAATTGTGCTGGGTGAGAGTACAAGGGACAGCCATCCGTTTCCATTCCCTCCCCTTTTTCGGGACCACCTTTATAACATTGATAGGTGCTACATTCCGCTGAACATATCCCTTGTTGTGCTCGTAATTCCGTTATCGATAGTTTAGCGAACATGCCATTCATGCCGCCAATGGGACATAAATAGCGGCACCAGAAGCGTCGCTCGAAAATAGCGGAACATATCATCGCACCCGCTGTAATTAATAACAGTAGACAAGCGGAAAGATAAGCGGTATTTTCCAAATCCCACAATTCTTCCCACAATAAAATCAAGAAGAATAAGCCAAACAAAAACCAACCTCCCCACTTTTGAGCCTGTTCTCGGGGCCAACGTTTTAACTTACGGGGAAATAGCCACAGGGATAATTTCTGAGTAACTTCCCCATAAATCATGAATGGACAAACTGCACACCATAACCTACCCACAAAGGGAAAACTAATTAATACTAAGGGCCACCACCACGCCCAGAATAAATTAAGCGCAAAGTTTTCTTGACGATTCTGGGGTCCGATAAATAAAATAGCAACAATAATCGCAAAAGCGGTTAAGGTAAAGCCATAATTAATCCGGTCTGGCCACCAAGGGCTGCGGAGAAAGCGACGTAACCCTGGATAAGAATTTAAGAGATTGAGACGGAATTTATTTTTCTTACTTTGGGAGGGCCAGATAATTTCTTCGGTTACTTCTGAACATCCTTCTAGCTGCACAATGGCTCGTTCAACTAAATTGTATAATTCCCTGAGATTATTGGGAAAATCATACGCCTGTAATCGCCGTAATGCTTCGGGAGTGATCCGGTTTTTATTAATACATTTAGCACGAGATATGATACTAATATAGTAGTTGACTATGTCACCAATGTCGGCTTTTCGTACCCGTAGTGGTGGTACTTTAATCAATTTTTCTGCCACCGAATCAATCTCTGGCAGTTTTCTCTCGGCAATCATGATAATCCGAGCCTGACTAGTAGAGACGTTGGCTGCTGCAACATCTGTATGTTCTGAGGTAGCGCGGTCTTGGGGGTCTCCCCCATGAGCGACTACCGGTTGGGAACGGTTGACTGGAGTATAGGTATTGGTTCTAAGTAAATTAGCGATTTCTGGAATAAGTTCTGGGCTAAGTTCTTGAATATTATTTAATAGTAGAGTTCCTTGACCTAAGGCTTCAATTAACCCAGGTTTTCCCCCTGCACGACCAAATAATTCTGCGACCCTGGCTTGTAATTTAGAGCAATCGACTTTAATCATGGCTTCTCGCCGATAGGGAGAACTAAAATGAATCAAGGCTGCTATGTTATCTTTTTCTAGTCCAGGTTCTCCGAAGATTATCACCGATTCGCGGTTTTCCGCTGCTTGTTTAACTTGCGATCGCAGTCGCACCCCATAGCGACTTTTCCCAATAATCCCCCGTTTAGCTTTACTAACCAGATACGGTCGTAAGATGGTTTGACGCTCTTGTTCATAGGCTAGCTGAGCGGATAACTCTTCTACTTCTTCAGCCAGTTGTTGGGAGAAAGCCTGGGTAATTTCTGGATAGTGTTCCACGAGTGCCCGAAATTCGGAAGCACTGACAAACCAAAACTGACATTCGTTGAGGGTAATTAAGGTTTGCTCAACAGGTTTGTTCAATAATAGAGCTTGTAGATTAATCACTGCCCCAGGGAGTAAACCCACAGCTTGCCAATCCTCAGTATTGCTTTCGATCCGACCTGAGCGGAGAATATATAATCCTGCGGGAGGGGTGTTGGCTAGCACTAAGGTTTGGTTTGCGGGCAAAATCCGCTCTTCCAGCTTAGGTGCTAGATTCTGTAACACCTCCTGAGTCAAAATACTCAGAGCAGTTCGTTGTTTTAGCCACGTCACTAAGTCTGGAATGGTCATGATTGGCTCTGGGATAAACAATGATGGGAAGTTCAGTTAATCAAAATATTATTATGGTTAGGAAAATTTTGTTAATTGTTTATTTTTAATTGTTTATTGTTAACTGAATAATAATTGGGAAGAAGCCCTTTCAAGCTCCCAAATGATAAGTAAATCTACAACTTTCACTATAATCTAGCTCTGGTCGTGCCTAACGCCAGAGCTAGCCCTTTGAAGAATACAATTTAGACTGCTATGTTAATTTATCCAAACGAGCACGGAGGGATTTGAACCCCCGACACCCAGAACCGGAATCTGGTGCTCTATCCACTGAGCTACGCGCCCTTATGCTTGAGTGACTATATCTTAGTTACTCTATCTTATTAGCTTTGATAATAGCACACTATTGCCAGTTTTAACTATACAGGACTTGAGCACCGAGAAGTGTAAACTGTTTGAAATCTGCCTTAGCAAGTGCCATCGGCTAGAGATAACTTGCCGGATCGACAGGTTCACCGTTCTTACGAACCTCAAAATGGAGGTGGGGACCGGTAGAGAAACCCGTAGACCCAACAGTTGCGATCGCATTTCCTCGTTTGACCGATTCTCCCTTACTCACCAATAGTCTACTGGCATGACCATAGAGGGTAGCAATACTGTCGCCATGGTCAATAATTACTGTATTGCCATAGCCACCATACCAACCCGCAAAAATTACTATACCGCTATCTGCTGCTCGAATAGTACTGCCATAACTAGCCCCAAAGTCAATTCCAGAATGGAACCGAGATGTACCTAGAATGGGGTGACGTCGCCAACCAAAACTACTGGTAATGGAGCCATTACTGGGATAAAGCAGCTGACCAGTATTAAAAACAAAAGTTTTGCGAAGCCTTGCCTTCCTAGCTGCCGCAATCTTGTTTTGACGGGCAATCTCTCGTTGAATCAAGATGACAAGATTTTTAGAATCTTCTGCTAACTGGGCTTGGGATGCTTCTAAAGCTTGTCGGTTAGAGTTAAGTCGGTCAATCAGTTGTTGCTGTTTCCTCAGCTGGGCTTCAAACTGCTTCTTTTTGGCTAGGAGTTGTTGTTTAAGTAGGGAAACTCGGTTTTTCTGAGCCTCTATCTCGGTTTTGCGTTGGTTAATGCTGTCGGCTTCAGCTTTTAAACTAGTTAAGATTTTCTGGTCTGTTTGATAGACTAACTTCAATCGGCGGCGTCGAGCCAGAAATTCGTTGATATCTTGACTCTTGAGGAGGAGATTCGAGCCAACTTCAGCATTGGGCTGGCGCTGTAGAAAACGCAGTCGAGCAATGATTGCAGCCCGATGCAGGTAATAGCTTCTCTCGGCAATTGCTAAATCCTCCTGCAACTGGTCTAGACGCTGGTTAGCCAGTTGGATTTGCCCATTGTAATCCTGGTTAGCGGTATCAGTGGACTTGAGATTAAGCTCAATCACACCCAGCTTCTTCTGGGCAGATTGCTCCACATTAGATATGCGATCGCTTTCCTTAATAATAGTAGACCGTTGCTGCTCAATATGTTGCTGTATCTGTTGCAGGGTATCTACTGCTCCTGGGTTTACTACTTCTGGGTTTACTACTCCTGGGTTGGGTGAGGGAGAAGTACTCCCTGGAATTGTGACGATTAGCAGCCAAAGAACACAGCCTAGACAAACTCTCCCTATCCCGTGTAAGCCATACCAATCCCTAACCTTACCAGACGGGTTGACGTTTTTGGTATAGGTTGCCCTTTGCCGGATTTCCTTAACCACAGACTATCTCAGTATTGTGAACAATCATCGAAAAAATTCCCGAATACAGCTGTCAACGGTTGTAGATCAGTTCTATATAAATTGATGCTGACGAAAGTTAAACACTCCTTGGATATTATCTACTACTACTGGCCGATAGTGAATAGTGAGGGGAAAGCATTAGTGTTGTCATTATGGGGACTGGTGTTTACTATTTAGGTATCGTAAGCTATCAGCTATCAGCTATCAGCTATCAGTTATCAGCTATCACCTATCAGCTATCAGCTAATCCGCTATGTGTCCCAGCGTCGTTCGCACAGCGTGGCCAAACGCGCCCCGCGTGGCCTAAAGGCCAAGGCCAAAGCCTGTGGCACGCTACTTGAGGTGCTTTTGAATAAAACAGGTAAGCATTGGAATAATGCTGAGTTACGTCAGCATCTCAAGTAGCGTGAGCCTTTGGCTGACGGCTGACGGCTGACCTCTGACCTCTGACCTCTGAATGCTTACATTTGAGCTGGGAAATTATACACGAAAGTAAACACCACAAACCCTAGCAACAACCTAAGCACAAACCTCAGTCCTCTAGTCTATTTAAGTAAGGGAAATCAAGTATACAGCGGGTTAAAATTCCGTGAAGTACAGTATATATCTCGTTTTTTAGCAGATTACAACAGGCAACATAAGACTTGATCGTTCTGTTTTCGGTTCCCCTTTACCCGTTCCCTAACTATTCACTTTGGGGGAATTTAGCCCTTTGTTCACTAAAACTGTTACTTTAGCCTAATTTTCGGTAACTCTGTAAATGTAGCTGATCTCAAATCCGGTCAACTAATTATTATATCCCTGATCGGGTAATTGGTAACTCGTAATTGGAAATGAGTAGTTGATGATTCCCCATTCCCCATTACCAAACATAGAGGGAATAGTTAACAAACCAGTAATTAACCGGATTTGATCTCATCAGAGTTTTCAGTCAATCAGACCGAATGAAAACTTGTAATTAACCAATATTAGGATAAAATTTAGTTATGACGGTACTAGCAGGATTTTACGTTTCTGGCGCTCTATACTTTTTTGCGATCTGGTTTCAAGCTTTCCAGAAAGACACTAATTTATCTCCTGAGCAAATCCGCATATCTTGGATAGTGTTGACGATAGCAACCGTTTTTTGGCCAATTGTTGCCCCGATTGCTAATCTGGAGAAGAGTTCTATAAAAAAAGCTTCTTTAGTTCAGGAACAAGATGTGGATGCTAATAAAACAGCGATTTCAGCTAAGCTATCCCGCACTTAATTGGTAAACCTAAATTGAATAATGCTGATATTATATTCGGTAACATCAGTATTGTAAAAATTGGGTAATGGTAAATTGGTAACTTTGATTACTCCCAAGCCATTACCCATTTTCATATCTTGCACTTGCACTTAAAAGCTCTAAAATTTAGTAATATTAATTCAGGAGCTTCGAGTCAGAATAAGTCAAAGTTATGTTGTTGGAATATAAGAGTTCTTAAGAGGTTGTCTGAGAAGTCTAATTTGCTACATCCAAGCCCCCGTTGGTCCCCCAATTTTGGGGGACTTTTAGAAGCAAATTGACTCTTCCCCCAAAGTTGCAGGGCTGTTTCATTCTCGCCAAAAATAGATGGGGAGATGGGGAGATGGGGAGATGGGGAGAATTTTGGACGAATAGTCGTGATTTTGGCCAAATTTATCTAACCCTCCTCGAAGGCCGAATCACGAATTGTTAGTCATTGGAGTTGCTTCCTCCCAACTAATTTGTCAGATTTTAATGACTAAATTGGCGGATTTTTCGGGAAATTTTAGTTGATTTCCCTATCCCCCTATCCCCCTATCCCCCTATCTCCAATAATCGTTAACTTATTAAAGTTTGAAACAGCCCTGCCCCAAAGTTGGGGGGCTAGGGGGGCAAAATGCAGTATCAAAAAACTTTTCAGATATCCTCTAAGCTGCAGATACGCGCAGCCTACTCAACCAACCATCAAGATCTGCCAAAGCGCGATCGCGATATGCTCCATACCGTTCTCGCTTATTCTTTATCCGCACCGCCAATTCGGGCAAAATCCCAAAATTTGGTGGCATAGGCTGAAAATGCTTGGGTGATGCGGAACTGATAAAGTCAAATAACGCTCCCATCATCGTAGTGGGTGGCATCGTTACCAGTTCCAATCCCAATACCAGTCGCGCCGCATTTGTACCAGCCAGCCACCCTCCCGCAGCTGCTGCTGTATAACTTTCTGTTCCTACCAATTGACCAGCTGCCAACAAAGTAGAGCGTTTTTTGAACTGTAGGGTTGGTTGCAATAACTCAGGAGCATTCAGAAAGGTGTTCCGATGCATCACCCCCATGCGCACAAACTCTGCTTCTTCCAAACCGGGAATCAGTCGAAATACCCGTTTCTGCTCACCCCAGCGCAAATTAGTTTGGAATCCTACCATATTCCACAGCTGACCTGTTTTATCTTCCTGTCGCAGCTGTACCACAGCATAAGGACGGTGGTGCTGATTTTCCGGAGCGCGGAAGTCTCCCTTACGGGCATCAAACAGTCCCACTGGCTTCAGAGGACCGTAGCGCATAGTATCTTCCCCCCGACGAGCCATCTCCTCAATCGGTAGACACCCTTCAAAAAACTTAGCAGTTTCTTGCTCAAAGTCTTTCAATTCCGCCTTTTGAGCTGCACACAGTTCCTGCCAGAAGTGACGATACTGCTCCCGATTCATGGGACAATTAAGATAAGCCGCTTCTCCTTTGTCATACCGGGATGCCATAAAAGCAATATCACGATTGATGGATTCCCCCACCACAATCGGTGATGCAGCATCAAAAAAACTAAAGTATTCTAAACCAGTGAACTGTTGCAGGTCTTCGGCTAAAGCAGGACTAGTCAACGGACCGGTTGTAAGTACCACCACCCCTGTGGTAGGAATTTGCGGAACTTCCTCCCGCTGCAACTCGATCAGGGGATGACTAGCTAAGGTTTCCGTCAATTCCCGACTAAATACTGCTCGGTCTACAGCTAAGGCACCCCCAGCTGGAACAGCATGTTGATCAGCTTTGCCAATAATAATTGAATCAAGGCGTCTCAATTCTTCGTGCAACAAACCCGCAGCGCGATCGCTTGATTTAGCACCAAAGGAATTGCTACATACTAATTCTGCCAATTCGACCGTATGATGAGCCGGGGATAGTCGCACTGGTCGCATTTCGTGCAACACCACTGGTACTCCAGCCTGAGCAATTTGCCAAGCGGCTTCTGTACCCGCTAGTCCACCACCGATAACATTTACTTGTTGTTTGTCATTAGTCATTATATAGCAAAGGGAACAGGGAATAGGGAACAGGGAGTCGGGAGTCGGGAGTCGGGAGTCGGGAGTCGGGAGTCGGGAGTAGGGAGTAGGGAGTAGGGAGTAGGGAGTAGGGAGTAGGGAGTAGGGAGTAGGGAGTAGGGAGTAGGGAAAAAAATCCTGTGTACCTGATTTCTATGACAACCACTTTATTCAATTGTTAATTATTAATTGTTAACTGTTAATATCCAACAATTCACAATTAACAATTTTCTAGTCTCAATTTTTACTTCTCAATGTTAAATTTTGACTAAATAGTTAACAACTTAGTGATTGTTCCTGGTACTGGCAAAATAATACTGACTAAAATCAACAAGGCTATAATTCCGCACAAATCTCGCCAGTTGTCAAGTTCGGAAACATCATTAAGGGCTGGTTCATCTGCCACTGGCATGAATAAAATAATAATTGCCCACAGGAGTAATTCTGGCTGGATAAATACTAGGAGCATCATTAAAAGCCGGGTAATTTGACCAATGGTCATACCAGTTCTTTGACCCAACATGGCATGGACGATATGCCCACCATCAAGTTGCCCCACTGGCATTAAATTGAAAGCAGTAACAACTAAACCGACATAACCAGCGACTGCCACAGGATGAAGGTTAATGGCTGTGTTGGAGACAAATTCACTGCCCAATGCCCATTTACTTAGTAAGGTGAGCAAAAAGGAAAATCGGGGATTGAGGGATTCTAGGTTCAAGATTCCTGAAGAGTCAGACAAAGGCACTACAGTGGAATGGGCTAATCCCCACATTAGGATTGGTAGGGTAACCACGAAGCCAACTAGTGGACCAGCAATGCCTATATCAAATAAGGCTTTACGGTTAGGAACAGGAGAGCGTATATGAATAAATGCTCCCAATGTTCCCAAGAAGAAAAAGGGTATCGGGATAAAGTACGGCAGAGTTGTACGCACCTTGTAAACCATTGCGGCAAAATAATGACCGAGTTCATGAATGCTGAGAATTGCCATTAAGGCCAGGGCATAGGGCAGTCCTTGCAGTAAAAGCGCTGGGTCAGTAAGGGGATTTTCTGACACTCCAGCTATCTGAGTGCCCATCCAGGTGGTGGTAAACAAGGTAATGAGCATCAGACCCAATGCTAAACCAGGTCGCGTTAATGATTCAGACCCCCTGTAAGGTTTGGTTGATTTTTTGGTATTGGGCACTAGAGCAAAAAAGGGTTTGCCGCTAAAGCTTTCTTGAAAGACTACGAAGAAGCGATCGCCAAACTCAGCTTCTATATTTGACCGCACGGTACGGTAGGCTTGCTCTGGGTTAGTGCGGAGTTTGCCGCGACACAACACTACTTGAGGTCGGTACTCAATATTTTGGAGATAGTAGATTCCCCAGGGAAAACAATTTCTCAGCTCTGTTTCTTCTTCTCTAGTGATGGGACGAAGGCTTGACTTTTCAGTTGCCGATGAAATTTTGGCGACCGGGTCTGAGGTAGTTGTTTTAGTCGGATTCTCTTTGGTCATTGTTGAATTGGGAGCTGGGCGTCCCCACTGAATCAGCAGCCAGTACAACGGCAAGCAAATGACAAATGGACCGAGCAATAGGGCTGGTGGTATTGGTGTGTTCTCACCATTGAACAGAGTCCAACCAATCCAGACTAGTGGTGGAATCATCATTACCAGCCACAGTAACCAGACTGGTGTCTGAGTGAGGCTAGCAACGCTTCGCTGGATAACGAAGTAAGTGATCACAGCGAGTAAAATAAATGTAAATGGGAGTAGCCAGAGTTCCATGATTAAAGATCACACCGTCTACTAAAAACTACAATTAAACTACAAGCATTGTGCAACCCGATACTCCAGCAAAAGGCGATTTTGATTTTACGCCAAGCGGATCGTCTAATCAGCAACCTGCTGCATCCAAGCCACCACGCCTTGTTCTAGATACCATTTTTGCTTTTCCACCCAATCGAGATACGTTAGGTGGTACGGCTTATATTATTGTAGGAAATTCCTTCAACCTATTGATTGATTGTCCTGCCTGGAATGAGACTAACCAACAATTTTTGCGTGAGCAAGGGGGAGTCTCATCACTGGTAATTACCCATCGGGGTGGTATTGGTAAAGCAAAGGAAATTCAGGAGAGTATGGGGTGCCAAGTCCTGATTCAAGAACAAGAGGCTTACTTACTGCCGGGATTAGACCTAGTTACATTTCACCAGGAGTTGACTATAAATCCCTACTGCTACGTCATTTGGACTCCTGGTCACTCTCCTGGTTCTTCTTGTCTTTACTACACTGGTGCCGGGGGTGTGCTATTTTCTGGGCGTCATTTGCTTCCTAGTAAACAAGGAGAACTGTTGCCCCTGCGAACCCCGAAAACATTTCATTGGCCGAGACAGATTCGGAGTCTGCAATCGTTGCTTGAGCGTTTTACCCCAGAGACTCTTCAATTTATCTGTCCTGGTGCCAATACTGGTTTTTTGCGAGGCAAAGGCGTGATTGACCAAGCTTATCAGCGTTTATCAGCAAGTTTGGGCGAAGTTTAAAAACCCAGAAGAGCTATATATCTGACGCCCTGACCCCCTGATGCTCTGACGCCCTAATCTACAGATAATCTAACTTGCCTTAGCAAGAAAAGTATCAGAGGTTAACAACTTGATTGCTTCCTGATACTGAGTATCTGCTTTTGTTCCCACTTCGCTCAAACTAATTGCTTCTAAAGGCACTTCCAAGTCTGGCTCAATCCCTAATTTATTAATATCCCGGTGATTGGGGGTCTCGTACTTGGCAACGGTAACTGCTAATCCTGACCCATCTATTAGTTCAAATAAGGACTGAATTAACCCTTTGCCAAAGGTTTTTTCCCCGACTAGCTTTGCCCTACCATTGTCCTGTAAAGCCCCAGCTAGAATCTCACTAGCACTGGCGCTGCCTTGATTAACTAATACAACCAAGGGGTCTTCCGTAAGAGCGTCACCATAGGCTTCAAAGCTACCAATGGTGCCTTGGCGGTTAACGGTGTAAACAATAGTGCCTTGATCTAACCAGAGGCGAGCAATTTCAATACCTGCCTGCAAGAGACCCCCTGGATTATTCCTGAGATCAAGAATATAGCCATCTGCACCCATCTCCTTGAGTTTAGCAACGGCGTGGGCAACTTCCATTGGGGCGTTGGCACTAAATTGAGACAGGCGAATATAACCGACTGGGTCTCTATTGTCCTGGGTATCGAGGACAGAATACACTGGGTTTAGGGAAATGCGATCGCGTACTATTTCCACCAATTTTGGCTGTTCTTTCTGGCTTTGAATCTTCAAGGTAACTGTTGTACCAATTGGTCCACGCATCCGCGCTGCCGCTTCATCTAGAGTCATGTCCCTAGTCAGCATGCCATCAATTTCTAGGATGTGATCCCGTGGTCGGATACCGGCTAAATCCGCTGGTGATTGAGCAATTGGGGTGATTACTTCTAACTGACCAGTTTCCACATCAATGGCAATTTGTAGCCCGACACCGGAGAGTTCACCAGAGGTGCTGATTTGCAAACTATGATATTGTTCAGGTCTGAGCAATCGTGTGAAGGGATCCCCAAGACTCCCTAACATTGTTTCTATGGCAGTATAGGTAGCTTCACGATTAGGCAGCCGCTTTTTCAAGGTCTTCTGACGTAACGACCACCAATTTTGATGGTTAAAGGTATCATCAACGTAGGATTGAGAGACAATCCGCCATGCTTGGGAGAAAAGCCTTTCCTCCTGAGAGAAGGCAGCCGCTTTTGGTGTCCAGCAGGCAGACAATAGCATGATTGGCAAGATTAGTAACAGTCCAACCCACAAGGATCGTTTGTGCATGATCAAAATTATTAGAGTACTTGTTAAGTTATATTACCTGTAACCGCTATCAGGTATAATATTAGGGCTGTAACCGCCAGAGTTTACGGCAAATTAATGAAGCAAGTCATGTTAAAATTAACATCATGTAACATATAGGCTGTATTCGTTGTAACTTAGGGAGTTGAAGACTCCGACATTCAACGTCTGACGGCAAAATCCTTTCGGAAACTCTGGCCTCATGTTTTCTAAGCAAATCACTGACTCGAAAGTATACGACTGGTTTGAGGAGCGTCTGGAAATTCAGGCACTTTCCGATGACATCACTTCAAAGTACGTACCTCCCCACGTTAATATTTTTTACTGCCTGGGTGGAATTACTCTAACTTGCTTTATAATCCAGTTTGCTACTGGATTTGCCATGACCTTCTACTACAAGCCGACGGTCGCTGAGGCATTTAGCTCTGTACAGTACATTATGACTGAAGTGAGCTTTGGCTGGCTGATCCGCTCTGTTCACCGCTGGTCTGCCAGCATGATGGTGCTGATGATGATTCTGCACGTCTTCCGGGTCTATCTGACTGGTGGTTTCAAAAAGCCCCGTGAACTGACCTGGGTGACAGGGG
Organism: Moorena sp. SIO4A5; assembly: GCF_010672005.1. NCBI lineage: Bacteria > Bacillati > Cyanobacteriota > Cyanophyceae > Coleofasciculales > Coleofasciculaceae > Moorena > Moorena sp. SIO4A5. The sequence continues at coordinate 62,302 of NZ_JAAHHZ010000011.1, forward strand.
TAGTTTTAGCAGTAATTACAGTCTCTTTCGGTGTGACTGGCTACTCCTTGCCTTGGGACCAAGTTGGTTACTGGGCGGTCAAGATTGTATCTGGCGTTCCTGAAGCTATTCCCGTAGTTGGTTCTTTAATCGTCGAACTGCTGCGCGGTGGTACTAGTGTAGGTCAGGGTACTCTGAGTCGCTACTACAGCCTACATACCTTTGTTCTACCCTGGTTTATCGCTGTCTTCATGCTGCTGCACTTCCTGATGATTCGCAAACAGGGCATTTCTGGTCCGTTGTAAATCTGTACTGACTAAAAGTCAGGAAAGTGTTAAAACTAAATGCAAACCTTCCTGCTGCCACCTGCTTACCTTTACTTATTAAGGAGAATAATTTAAGCAATGTCAGTTCTTAAAAAGCCGGATCTAGACGATCCCATTTTACGTGCCAAACTAGCCAAGGGGATGGGTCATAATTATTATGGCGAGCCAGCTTGGCCTAATGACCTCCTCTACGTTTTCCCAGTGGTAATCATGGGTTCCATTGCTCTATGCATTGGTTTAGCTGTGCTCGATCCAGCTATGATTGGTGAGCCAGCAGATCCCTTTGCCACACCGTTAGAAATCCTCCCGGAATGGTATCTATATCCTGTTTTCCAAATTTTGCGGATTCTCCCTAATAAACTTTTGGGTATTGCTGCTATGGGATCAGTTCCCTTGGGTCTGATGCTGGTTCCCTTCATCGAAGGTGTTAACAAATTCCAGAACCCATTCCGCCGTCCAGTGGCAACTACGGTATTTTTATTTGGTACCCTAGTCACCATCTGGCTTGGTGTTGGTGCTACCTTCCCCATTGATCAGTCTTTGACTTTGGGTCTGTTTTAAGATAAGCCTAACCATCAGGCTGATCCTACAACTAGAGTTTGAACAAGACGTGAGACGCATTCCCCCACCTCGTCCAGGTGGGGGTTAGTCCACGCCAACAACAATAGCTAAAAACCTAAAACATCAATCAATCTATTGTCGTCTACATTTTTAGAGGTTAAAATATTAACTAACAATAGAATCATAGACTAGTGAAAACGCCGACCAAAGTCATCAGGACTGATAAATGGAAGCTTAATCCGTCTCCCGGACAAAAAATCTTGTTTTCGGAGACGGTTAAAGTTTATCGTCAGGCTTGTAGGTACTTAGTCGGTATTATCTATACTCATTGGTCTGAGCTTGGTGGCTTGACTGCTGTACAGCTAACTCCTGCTGTCGAAAAGTTGATGCATAAAACAGCCAAGCGTCCAAATATCAAATATCCACAATTCAACAAGGCTTTTTACAAGTTCCCTAGTTACTACCGTCGAGCTGCGATAGCATTTGCCGCTGGACAGGTTAGTAGTTATGTGACTCGATACCGTGAATGGCAGTCTGGTAGTCGAAAAAGAAAAGATAGCAAGCCACCAAGATTAAATGCTGATACTGGCTGCTATCCAGCTTTGTACAAAGGTCAATGTTACAAGCTACATGGTTTTGACCAAATCGAAATCAAGGCTTTTAATGGTAAAGATTGGGTTTGGACTACAGTTCAAATAACTGGTCTAAGAGAGCGTCATAAGATAGCTACAAACAAGATGATGTCCCCTTCGTTGATTTTTAACGTACGGTACTGTCATCTGTCTGTTCCGTTTACTTGCAAACCAGAAAAACGCCAGCCATTGGCTAACATAACTGCGGTAGATTTAGGGATTAATACTACCGCTACCGTAGCAGTTGTAACCCATAGTGGCACTGTAATCCATCGTGATTTTATTCATCTTGGAAGAGACATAGACCGCAGGGACAAACGACTAAAGTCCGTATCAGCAAGAGCATCGAAAACGATGGGAAAAGGAGGAAAACTACATAAAGGTTTTTGCTCTTTGACTTATCAAAAATGCCAAAGAATCAATAACCAAATTGGCCATATTGTTTCCAAGCGGATTGTTGAGATTGCTGAAAAGTTTAACTCGGAAGCCATTGTATTCGAGAATCTTAAAGGGTGGAAGCCCATTGGTGGACGAAAGCGGTCTAATTTAAAACAAAGATTCCACGGATGGCTCAAGGCAAAAATCCGCGACTTCACAGAAATGAAATGGGCTGAATTGGGTGGAAAAGTGATAGAAGTCGTTGCGTCTTATACCTCTAAACTTGCTTTTGATGGCTCTGGTACGGTTAAGAGAAATTCTCAAAAATACTCTTTGGCAACCTTCCCTTCAGGTAAGCGGTTTAATGCCGACTTAAACGGCGCTTACAACATCGGTGCTAGAGGTGTGTTTAAACTCACTCGCAGAAATGACGGTGAGGGTCGTTCCAGCAAAAGTTCTGGACGACCACCTAGAAGCTGGGTTTGCTTGTGTGATTTGTGGGCTGCGGCTAGCCCTAGATTAGCATAAGACACCACCACCTGGCTATCGCCACGCTACGCGAACGGTGATAACCAGGTGGTGGAAGCTTCATCTAGAGTTTGTGGGATTTCCAGTGGTAGCGTGATTAGTCCTGTAAAAAAGCTTTTCTGAAAATCCCACGTACTTTGAGCCGTGGGATTTTTGCTTGATAGGAATTTCAAAGAATTTCCTCAGTGCCAAGAACTTGTAACCCTGTCTCCCATGGCTACAAGTTCTTGGTTCTTTTTCCCTAATATCCCTAATGCTTTTAGAAATAGTTCGAGGGTAAGATAGGTGAATCGAATTCAAAACTAACGAATTTGAGCGACACACAGAAAACCGCATCTAACTACGTATTCATTTTCCTAGAGATTTTTGAGTGTGAAGGGGGCATCCAATCCTACGTCAAAGATATTTTCCAGGCATATTTGTCTGTTGCTGCTAAGACTGTTACCAGTTCTAGCGCTCAAGTATTTTTGCTGCGGGATGGTATTGGTTGTGACAATCCCTTTGATGTCTACCCACTCAAATTCCATTACCTGAAAACTAAGTCTCCTGTGCTAGGGCGTGTTCGCTTAACAATAGCGCTATGGTTTTATTTATGGCAAAAACGTCCCAAGCATGTTTTCTGCGGTCATATCAAACTGGCTCCCCTGACTCAGCTGTTGTGCAATAGTCTGGGGATTCCCTATACAGTTTTGACCTATGGCAAGGAGGTTTGGCAACCCTTACCCCTAAAAGAACGTAATGCCCTAGACCGGGCAGCAGCAATTTGGACTATCAGTCGTTACAGTCGCGATCGCGCTTGTGCTGCCAATAAGCTAAATCCTGAAAAGGTAAAGATGTTGCCTTGTGCTGTTGATGGGAATACTTTTACTCCTGGTCCGAAATCACCAGCCTTAATCGAAAAGTATGGTCTGACTGGTGCTAAGGTGTTGATGACTGTGGCCCGTCTGTGGTCTGGGGATATTTATAAAGGAGTAGATGTTACCATTCAAGCACTTCCTGCGATCGCAAAAATCTTTCCAGAGGTTAAATATCTAGTCATTGGTCGTGGTGATGATCAACCGAGACTGGCACAGCTAGCGAAAGATTTGGGTGTTGCCGAGCGGGTGGTTTTTGCTGGTTTTGTCCCTACACCAGAATTAGTGGAACACTACCGAGTGGCTGATGCCTACGTCATGCCCTCTCAAGAAGGCTTTGGGATTGTATACCTAGAGGCCATGGCTTGTGGTAAACCTGTCCTTTCTGGGGATTCTGATGGTTCTGCTGATCCGTTGCAAGATGGTCAGCTTGGTTGGCAAGTTCCCTATCGAGACCCTGATGCAGTTGCTGCAGCTTGTATTGAAATTCTCAAGGGAGAGGATCAGCGCTGTGATGGTGAGTGGTTACGAGAACAATCCCTAGGGTTATTTAGTAAAGAGGCTCTGACAAAGCGGTTAAAAGAGTTCCTCGATTTTGCTTAAACATTGTTCTGGTTCCCGTACATCCCTATCCTTCTTAGTAATAAAGCCAGAATCAAGCCTGGGAATAGGGAAAGCTTGGTTTATGGGTTTTCAGCTTTGGGTCACAAGCCCCTCGTGGAGCATAAGCAGCGAGGGGGAGTTGCCCTTCAAGTTAAGGCGAATCTGAACTAGGATATAACTACCCGATCATATTTGTTATTGTTAAAAGAAAACAGTGAATCAAAATACCCCGAGACAGTTTCAGTTCAACCTGTCAGGTATGGGCTGTTGGCTAGCGTTCTTCTTAACTTGTTTCTTGCTAGGCACAGTTGGCTTGGGATGGGTAGTCAATGGTTTTTTGATTTTGATTGCTTTTTTAATCATCTCACCAGTGATTGCCTGGTTCGGAGTTCGCTGGTGGCTCAGACGTAATCTAGTGGAAGATCAATGTCCAGTCTGTGCCTATGAGTTTACTGGGTTTAATAATACCCAGTGTCAGTGCCCCAGTTGCGGGGAAGTTTTGAAGATAGAACAGGGTCGTTTTAAGCGCTTAACAGCTCCAGGTACAATTGATGTTGAAGCGGTTGAGGTATCGGTTGAGCAGATTGAAGATTAGAGCATTGACTAATCAACCATAGACTTCGCCGCAGTTGTCAGGCAAAAGGCTTGCACCCAAAAGCCTTACGTACAATAATTATTGACTGTTGAACTTTTCATTCTGCACGCTGGTACTAGGGAGTTTTAGTGATCGATAAGGTATAAGGATGCTGTTCACCATTGCGATCGCCGACGTAGAATGAGTAGCTGCCTTGCTCCCAATATCCCATTTTAACAATATTCCCCCCAGATAAATTATCGGCCTGTGTACATGAGGTACCATTGGGCTCCTGAATCAATAGAGTGGGCTGGCCCTGGCTTTCTAGGTTGAAGCGCAAGTAGGTAAAATCTTGGTTCAAATTAATGACATGATTGGGCTGGTTACTAATCATACCGCATTGGCTCTTGTTTGATCCTCCAGAGTTTCCAGTAACTACGATGGGATCAGGCTGGAATTCAGGCTCAAGGTTGATGGTTTCGGCGCTGGCGACACCAGCGCTACTTAAGCATACAGCTATGGTGATCGGAACAATCATCCAGTGTGGGAATAGTTTAGTCATTGTCATCCCCTAAAGTCTTCTGATCTATTACTAATACACTTGTTCTAGATTACTTGACTATCTCCATTTGAATTTGTTTCGGGTAAGCTATCAGCTATCAGCTATCAGCTATCAGCTATCAGCTATCAGTTATCAGCTATCAGTTATCAGCTAGCATTAAAATGCTGAAGGCTGAGGGCTAAGGGCTGAGGGCTGAAGGCTGACTGCTGATAGCTGACGGGTACCTCACCCAATTTAAAACTGCTATATAATGATGAGGCTTGATTTCATAGCAGTTCAGTGCTATTGCCGATATTCAACTGGTTAAGTCTAGACATAGTTAAACATAGTCATCAGGTGTTTGCAAAAAAAAATGGTATCAAGCAAAATCTGCTATAATCTCGGGGAATTTGCTTACTGATCCTTGAAATCAGCGTTTAAAGTCATTACAAAGCAACCATAAGCAGCCTGGTAATTAAATATGGCTAGCCCCACTCTAAAAACAGGTCAACATCGAGAAGGTAGCTGGTATTTTCCGCTGCGACTGAACTTGGTTCTGCCACTGGTGACTAGGCGTTGCGTGGCAGCGCTTTTGGAAGTATCGCTGGTAACTACTAGTGCATTGCTCCCTTACGGGATTGGTTTGTATGCAGAAAAATACTCGAAGGCAGAACCGGTTCCCCTTAACCCAGTGTTGGGGGCAACCCAGAATGCGATCGCAAAAACTCTAGCTTACCCGCGCCTACAACTAACCAAGCGAGTCACTCCCCTGACCAATTTTTTTTGGTGTGCTTCGTTAGTGATGCCAGTAGGAGTAACCCTATGGCAACTTTATCTGCTGGGAAAAACTGGTCAAACTATTCCCAAAGGTTGGTTTGGAGTGCGAGTGGTTACCGCTTCGGGAAAACCGCCTGGTTTGATCGGTGCGGTGTGGCGTGAGGCAGTGGGACGCTGGGGATTACCACTGGGAAGTGCTTATCTACTCTGGCGCTACACTGGAGCGTTTCCCGACTTGTTAATTTTGTTGGGATTGGCAGGATTGATGCTATTGGCAGAGAGTTTTAGTTCTGTATTAAATGCTCAACATCGCAGCCTCCACGACTACATAGCCGGAACTTATGTGTCGGATTCCTCTCGGTTGCTCTTGCCGTACTGGTCAAGTTTTGAATCCTCCCCCTCACCAGAGTATGAAGAGGTTGAGCTAGAGGAGGAAACTGATGGGCAATGGTCTAATCACCAGAAAGCTACCTGGGGTTACCGTAGCGCAACAGTTAATCCCATTACCCTGTACTCAAAATCTCAACAGCACTCCCCCAATCTTTGGTTGTGGATGCGCCGAAATCCTGGTCTTACTCTGCTAATTGTTACCTTTGGCGGGATGGGTTCTGTACTCGGCACGTTTGTGGGTACCCAAATCTATATTCAAAGTCAGGCCAATTGGCGAGCGTTCAATCAGCAGAAAAATCAGGTCTTTCTGACCTTAGTGAAACAATTAAGCTCCACTGATAGCACTGCTCAAGAAGAACGTATGGGATCAATTCTGGCTCTAGGTAGGATAGACGACCATCGTGCTGTACCGTTTCTGGTGGATTTGCTGGGTCAGGAAAATACCCCTAGCTTGATTGATACCCTCCAACAAACCTTGGTCAGTAAAGGTGTTCAACCCCTTCCCCATCTACGAATATTGAATCAATCTTTGGCCAACGACCAGAAAACCCTAACCAGGGAAGGTAAACCAGGGGTTGGGGGAGTGCTAGCGGTGCGGCACCGAGCAACTAAGCAAGCTATCTCGAAAATTCTGACTATCTACGACGGTCAAGTGCATAATGCTAACCTGAGCTATATTAACCTCAGTAAGGTTAATCAGGGTTATGGCTATTTTAATCCAATTCTGAACAATCTGAATTTGTCGGGCATTAATTTCCGCTACGCTAATTTGTCCGGTGCTAATTTGCAGGGTAGTCGCTTCTATGGCCCTGGTGAGGATGAACATTTTGGCACTTTTGATGATTGGGTCAGTGACTTTAGCGGAGCTGATCTCAGAGAAGTTAACCTAACTGGTGCTATTCTCGACAATGTCTTGATGAATCGCACCAATTTAATCGGGGCAACCCTGAACCGAGCAAGGTTTTATAACGGTAGCCTGATCGGTGCTAATCTCAGCAGTGCCCAGCTGATTAATGCTGATTTCCGTAGAGCTATCTTAGAAAATGCTAGCCTCACAGGAGCTAATTTGGGGGAAGCAAAATTCAGTCTCTCTAGTCTTCATGGTGCTCGTTTGGGCAAAGTTAGTGCTGTGGGGAGTGATTTCTCTTCTGCTGATTTAAGTCAATCAAGCTGGCAAGGAGCGAATCTTTCTAGGGCAAATTTGAGTAATGCTAATCTCAAAAATGTTGATTTCAATTCAACCCAATTGGTAGGGGCTAATTTACGCAATGCCCAGCTGTACAATGCTAAGCTACGTCACGCTAATCTAAGTGCTGCGGATTTGCGAGGGGCTAATTTAGCTGGAGCAGATTTTCTGGGAGTTACCTTTGCTATGGCTAAACAAACTAAAGGTAATCAATTTATTACTTTGCCTCCACCTAAATCGAATTTAGCCCGGATCAAGGGGGTTGATTTTGCTAATGTTAAAAATTTAGATGAGCAGCAACTTCGATATATTTGTACCTATGGTGGACTTCATCCTAGATGTTTGTGACACTATTTTAGAGTAGGGAGTAGGGAATAGGGAGTAGGGAGTAGGGAGTCGGGAGTAGGGAGTAGGGAGTAGGGAGTAGGGAATAGGGAATAGGGAACAGGGAATAGGGAATAGGGAGTAGGGAGTAGGGAGTAGGGAGTAGGAATAAAATCATGTTTACCTGATAACTATGAGAAACGCTATAAAGTTTTAATCATATAAATTGACCACGAAAAAAATCAGCCTACTTGATTTTTTTCTATTGTCAAAAAATTAGCGATGCTCTGAAAGAGCCGCTACGCGAACGCATAAATTCAAAAGCTACTGAGTCGATTCAGTATATTCGAGTTGACTTGAGTTGAAAACCCCCTTAACCATAATAGATTGCTTAATGGATTGCGTTGATTTAAAGTTAACTATCAACAGTGAACAAAACATCAACCTGTATATAGCGGTTTCTATTATAATCAAATAATTTTTACTTTCTTGCCTGTTCCCTGTTCCCTATTCCCTGTTCCCTATTCCCTGTTCCCTATTCCCTGTTCCCTGTTCCCTTTGCTATATTAGTTTCACCGCAGCAATTAAGCTAATATGAGCGAGAAAGCAGCCATCATTAGAATTAGGATTGAGGAGTTGAGGAAATGGGTAATGCTATTGGTTTATTGTCCACACTAGGAACGCTGGTGCTGGGGAGTCTGGCTAGTTTAATGATTAAGTCGCAACCAGCATTTGCTCAAGCTGCCTACGGAAGTTATGTGGGAATCGGTCCTACCTTTGGTATTACAAAGGATGATGATGGAGAAGGTCAGCAAATTGGTGGATTAATTGCGTTTCGCTACAAATTCCTAGAAATCCCGATTTCCTTCCGGACACAAGCCCTGATTGGTGCTGGCACTGCTATTGTGCCAACAATTAGTTACGATTTCCCCCTTAATTGGCAAACCGATGCTTACGTGGGAGCAGGGGCTGTATTTGCTAGCGGTCACTCTCCCTCACCAGTAGGAGATAAAACGAGTTTTGCTATACAACCTGGTATTGATTTTATGATCCCTAATAGCCAAACGGTTTTGTTTGGTAATGCGATTATTGCTTTTGATGCCTATCGGGAGGGTGGCGGCGTGGCTGCTTCTGTTCAAGGTGGATTTGGTTTAAGATTTTAGTTTGAATCGTCGGGAGTCGGGAGTCGGGAGTCGGGAGTCGGGAATAGGGAGTAGGGAGTAGGGAGTAGGGAATATGGCATCAAAAATTCTCACAATTCCGACACGGATTGCTATATTACTTTATAATCACCTGGCGTTAGCGATGGTGTAGTCTTGACCATGCCAGGCTTTTGCCTTGATCAAGGATAGTTTGGATTGGGAAAATGCGTTCGCGTAGCGGCTCTTTCAGAGCATCGCTCTTTTCGTTTTGCTCTTTTCGTTTTGCTCAGAAGTCCTGAATCGAGTAATATAGCAACTCTCATAGTCATAAAGTACACAGGATTTTTTCCGTTCTCCCTGCTCCGAAGTCCCTGCTCCGAAGTCCCTCCCCTCTCCCCAAACTCTTCGCCCTGTTTGCTTCAATTCAAAATAGCCCCGTCCGGTATAGTTTCCTGTTTCATTGCCCAAAACTTGCTCAGTACATGAATTTGCTTTAATCCCACTATTAAATTTAAGCCAGGTATAAAAATCCACCACACTACCAGAGGTTCTGTCATTCCTTCTCGTCGATACAGTTCGTTTACTGTGCGATAAAGCCTAAACTGCACAATGTAAATCCAAACTATACCGACCAGGGAAAACCAACCAAACCAGCCAGGAACATCGGGATCTAATATCCATAAGGCTTGTGGAACGGCGACACCTAAAACGAAAGGTAGTAAGCACAGGGTACCGGACCAACCATAACTGTTATAGTGTCGCAACTCTTCCTGAATGATCCACTTGTACCAACCGTAGTACAACATTAATGTGGCTACCGATAGCAGCATCACTTTTACCAGAGGACGGGGTTTACCAAGAGGTTGGTCAGACATAAGCCAAAACTATTGCATCGGAACATCAGTCTGTATTGTAAAATCCCTTAACAAAAATTAATACAATTGGTAAAATAACAAAGCGTTGGACTGAGGCACAGCAAGCACAAACACCATGGTAAAAGCACAAATTGGGATTATTGGCGGTAGCGGACTTTACAAAATGGCTGCTCTCAAGGATGTGCAGGAGGTACCGATTGACACCCCCTTTGGTCCTCCGTCCGATGCGTTGATGGTGGGAACCTTAGAAGGAACTACTGTAGCTTTCCTAGCTCGTCATGGTCGCAATCATCATTTGATGCCTTCGGAGTTACCCTTCCGAGCCAATATCTATGCCATGAAGCAGTTAGGCGTGGAGTATATCATTTCTGCCTCAGCAGTAGGTTCTCTCCAGGAAGAGGTCAAACCCTTAGATATGCTGGTACCGGATCAGTTTATTGACCGCACGAAGAATCGGGTTTCGACCTTTTTCGGGGAAGGGATTGTGGCTCATATTGGGTTTGGACACCCGGTGTGCAACCAACTGGCGGGAATTTTAGTGGATGCGATCGCAAGTTTGGAGTTACCAGAGGTGACCGTACATAACGGTGGGACTTATCTGTGCATGGAAGGGCCAGCATTTTCCACGATGGCGGAATCTAATCTCTACCGGAGTTGGGGCGCAAAAGTAATTGGCATGACCAATTTGCCAGAGGCCAAGTTAGCACGGGAGGCGGAAATTGCCTATGCTACCCTCGCCCTAGTCACGGATTATGATTGCTGGCATGAGGATCATGACCATGTCACCGTGAATATGATACTTGATAATCTACAGCGCAATGCGATTAATGCTCAGAAGGTGATTCAAGAGACAGTGCGCCGGTTAGTTGAAAATCCACCCGTTTCTAAAGCCCATTCCGCCTTGAAGCATGCTATTTTCACTCCCTTAGATCAGGCTCCAGAAGCAACTAAGGAGAAGTTGGAGTTGATATTGCGGAAGTATTTGTAAAATCGCAAATATCGAAAGGTGGCGCAGGATATATATAGCAATTTTCTTTCCCATGAGGTACAAAGGGATCCCCCTAAATCCCCCTTAAAAAGGGGGACTTTGAGGTTGATAATTGTACCTCATACATGCAATAAACGCTATATATAGCGTTTTTATCAAGGGAGCAGGGAGCAGGGACTTCGGAGCAGTAGGAAAGACCTTGGAAAATTTTTTGGTGTTATAGGTACAAGGAAATAGGGAACAGGGAATAGGGAACAGGGAAAAGTAGGAAAGAGCTTGGATAATTTTTTCCCACTCCCCACCCTCCCCAAACTTCCCACACTCCCGACTCCCAACTCCCTGCTCCCTGCTCCCTACTCCCTCAAACCAAAAAATTAATACCTCACCCCAATAATAATTGCTATTAAAAATGAGAAATGATCTACAGCAATCCCTAAATCGAAGTTATATAGACCCCTCGACTCTGAGTATTTTCCAAAGAATTCTCTTAACGACAGATGGCACAGTAACCGATATGTTGGAAGCCTATCTGTTTGAACAGATTCGTCTAGTTAAGTTGTCGGAAGAATTGGTAACGACAACTGATGATATAGATCCAATGCAATTAAATAAAGGAAGCTCAGTACTTGATAGGAAAATACTATTACAGGGTAAAATAAGTCGCAAGAATTATATCTATGCTGAGTCAATTATTGTTATTGATCGTCTAGATGAGTACTTTCAAAAAGATTTACTTAAAACTAAAACCCCCATTGGCAAAATCTGGCGAGAGCAGAGATTCGAGACCTTTAAAGAAATTGTGGATACTGGAAAAAAGCCAGCTAAGGAATTAGCTGATTATTTCGATATTGAACCGGAAGCAAATTTACTGTTTCGTACCTATTGCGTCTTTTCTAATCGCCAATCGGTGATGATGATTAGTGAATATTTTCCTGAAAGCTATTTTTTGAATAGAGTATAGGGAGTAGGGAGTAGGGAGTAGGGAGTAGGGAGTCGGGAGTAGGGAGCATGTCAACTTTGTAATTAGGTACATAGATCCCCCCTAACCCCCCTTAAAAAAGGGGGGAATTAGATTGAAAAGTCCCCCTTATTAAGGGGGATAATGGGGGATCTGAATCAGGGATTAACAAAACTGACATGCACCCGTAGGGAGTCGGGAGTCGGGAGTCGGGAATCGGGAGTAGGGAGTCGGGAGTCGGGAGTAGGCAGTCGGTATAATCAAAGTTATAATTTTAATTTATGATTGCTGAATAATTAAACTGAACTATGAAACTAACCGGACAGCAATATAAACAATTAACCAATGCTTTAGTTGATGCTTTCCGTTCAAAACAAGAACTTGCTCAATTAGTTACATTTGAGTTCAGCAAAAAGCTAAATGAAATAGCAATGGGTGATAATTTAAGAGCAATAGTTTTTAATTTAATTCAAACCGCAGAAGCAGAAGGATGGGTTGATGAATTAATTGAAGGTGCCCGTAAATCAAATCCAGGTAACCCAGCTTTATTGGCCTTTGCCGAAGAGTTTAATCTTGCTACTCCTATGCCGCAACCGGATTCGGGCGCTGGGACGGGCAGGAGCACCCATATCCTCCACCTCTCGGACCTCCATATCACCACCCCTGAGCAAGCTACCCTATGGTCAAACCAACTCGCCGACGACCTCAGCTACGAACTTAAAATCCCTCACCTTGATGCTTTGATCCTATCCGGTGATATCGCTAATTATTCCACCGCCGAAGAATACGACGCTGCACAACAGTTTCTCGACAACCTCCGCCAAGACTTCCCCCTAGACCCAGAGAAAATTGTTCTAGTTCCGGGTAACCATGACCTAAACTGGACACTAGCAGAAGAGGCTTATGATTTACACGATCGCGAAAAATACCAAGGTAAACTCAAACAGGGTCACCAGATCAAACGTGAAGAGCTGATCCCACTCAGAGACAAAGCCAAATGCCAACAACGCTTTGCCCACTTCAGCCAATTCTATGAAACTATCAAAGATCAACCCTATCCCCTGGAGTATGACCAGCAAGCCATTATCGACCATCTCCCAAAGCAAAACTTGCTGATCCTAGGACTAAACTCAGCTTGGGAACTGGATAAGTACTTGAGAGCTCCTGCTAGCATCCACCGAATTGCTCTGACCAATGCCCTAAACCAGATTCGCCGTAACCCAGACTACCTAAACTGCCCATTGAAAATAGCGGTTTGGCACCATCCCCTCAATAGTGACGGAAGCGATCGCATTACTGACCAAGGATTCATCCAACGATTGGCCGTTGCTGGATTCCGCTTCTTCCTCCACGGGCACATCCATAAAGCCGAAACCAACCTTTTCCGTTACGACCTCAGTCCAGGTGGACGCAAACTCGACGGAATTTGTGCTGGCACCTTTGGGGCACGGACCGTTGAACTACGATCCGCTTATCCCTGGCAATATAATCTACTGAAAATTAACGATAAACAGCTCACTGTCCACACTCGCCGTCGCGAAGAACCCAATGGTGCTTGGAAACCTGATTCACGCTGGAGTCAGGGTCCGGGACAAGGTAATTTGGATTATTATTCTATTGAGTTCTAATCAGTTTTGGCACATCTATCCCTTAAACTATTGAAGTAATCGTAAATGAATGGTGGAAATCCCCCTGGTCAGATCCTCAAGCAGATACGGTTAGCACTGTGTCGTGCTTTCCCTAATAAACCTAAATTAGCAATGATGCTACGAGATCAATTTAATATAAATCTGGAAGACATAGCTCTTGGTGACAATTTGAATGAAATTGTTGACAAAGTAGTACAAGATTTTAAGATTAGGAATAGGCTAGGAAACTTACTTGATGGAGCACTTAACGAAAATCCAGGTAATTCTGAATTAAAAAAACTATATTCTCAAGAATTTAAAATTCCGCCTAGTTTACTAACCATCTTATTTCCTTTACCAAACAATATTATCGAACCAATCCAACAGGCTTATAAAGCTTGTTGTCCTAATCATTTCGATGATTGGGAATATGAACCCCTGGAAAGTTTAGCTAAAATTCTAGAAAATTTGCATGAGATAGCTCAAGGAACTGATAATGAAAAACCTATTGTACAATTTGTTGCTCGTTTATTAGAAACTGGAGATATTCCCGAGCCAACTGCTGAGAAACTCAAGCAATGGATAAGAGAAAATGCTAATAACCCTTCTGATTTATTACCTGAGAGTAGGAGTGACTCTCAAAATCATCAGCAACAAAATTTAGATGCACAACCTTATCTGCTTGTAAAGCTAGAATCCAGTAACCAATATCACCAACAACGTCAACCTAATTATTTAGTCTCAGCTTGGTTTATTTCTGACACAAGTAATTATGATTATTTACGAAATCATCAACACTGTAAATTTTTAGAGACTCCACCAGATGATGGAGAATCTGAACAAGATGTCTTCTCTCTTGAATACTTGCCCAAGTTAATAGAATTTTTTATAAATCAGTTAATTCACTATTCTAGGGAATATTACCGTCAACCAATTCTTGTATTTTTCTTACCTTATCAACTTCTGAACCATGAACTTGAAAGAATTGAAATTCAAGATGATGATGATTTGCCAATTCCAATTGGTAGTGAGTATTGCGTGATTTTTCGATCTGTAAAACGTTTACAAAAGTATCGTCATCAAGGCAAATGGTTAAATAAATGGACACAAATCCAAGATAATTGTGAAACATGCTTAACTAAATTTGCTTTTAGTAATTTTGATTATTGGAAGGAATTGTATGCTTATGTAGAACAAAAAGAGGCGATAGGTTTAAGATTACATCAACCTCCATGTGAGCAGATATTTAAAGTTATTGACCGGACGGCAATACCAGTTGTTTTATGGCTGAGGAAGAATGATTTTAAAACTATTAATTGTCAACAGGCTCTCGATCAATTACTCAATTGTCAAATAAATCAGCTTCGTGAAAAGGTAAAAGAACAACGGTTACAAGCTTTTCCCAAAGGCAATAAACAAGAACATATCGGACACCATCTTGCTCTTTTGTGGGAAGACCCCGATCTACTACCACCCCAGATTGACTATACAACCTTATGACTAATAACTCTTGGAAAATCTTTCGCGGAACTCCCGAACAACCCCACAAGGGCATTGAACGCCTTCCTGAGCCTCCTAGTTGGCGGAAATTTGACAAAAAAGGACGGGGTACAACCTATCAGACCAGGCCAGAGGAAATAGAGTTAGTCAATGCAGCGTTGTATCTGCGTCGTCCTTTATTAGTAACCGGAAAGCCAGGCACAGGAAAAACATCTTTGGCCTATGCAGTTGCTCAAGAGTTAGAATTAGGAAAGGTCTTACGCTGGAATATTACCACTCGCTCCCATTTACAGCAAGGACTTTATAGTTATGATGCCATTGGTAGATTACAAGATGCTCAAGGCAGCGGCAAGGATAATTTAAGGGAAATTGGTAAGTATATTCAATTGGGTCCCTTGGGAACAGCGTTACTATCCTCAACTAAGCCCAGGGTATTATTAATTGATGAAATGGATAAAAGCGATATTGATTTACCCAATGATTTATTGACTATTTTTGAAGAAGGAGAATTTGAAATCCAGGAATTAACACGAATCAGTGACCAGTTTCCAGACATTGTTGTCAAAACCTGGGATAATCAAACCACAACCATCCCCAGGGGAAAGGTAACCTGTGATGCCTTTCCCTTTGTAGTTCTGACCAGTAACGGAGAGAGGGAATTTCCCCCAGCTTTTTTACGACGCTGTTTACGATTAGATTTACGGGAACCAACTCCCAAGGAATTAGAAGCAATTGTCAAAGCTCACTTAGGGGATAGTCTTGAAGAAGCTGAACCGATTATTGAAACCTTTCTCAAGCGACGGCAGAAAGGAGACTTGGCTACAGACCAATTGCTCAACGCCATTTATATATTAACTAACACAGTTAATACAGAGGATGCTCCCATGGGTGACTCTCAAGACGAAGACGAAGACCAGAAAAAAGAAACGTTAATTGACCGATTGCTCCAGTACCTCAGTAGTACCTAAGGGATATGCTTCAAGAAGCGATCGCTATTCTACAACAAGCAGGATTTGATTTAACTGCTCGGGAAATAGCAGAAATTTTCTGGTTGGCTGTTCATCTAGACCAGCCCATAGACGAGTCAGAGGAACCACAGCCGCAATTACAAGCATCAACGGTATCCCAAGAGGAATTACAGCAACCCCCAAACCCAACTCCAGATATCTCAGAAGAATCGTCACCTGAAGACACAGAACCTCCTGCTGAGGTTGATCTTGCCTCTTCCAAACCTAAAAAGACTAAAGAAAGTGGAGAAGCAATTCCGATTAAAGTTCCAGCAGCCGTAGCATTGAGAAATACTCTGGCGTTGGGACGGGCACTTCGTCCGTTAATGCGGAAAGTCCCATCTGCTATAGAAACGATATTGGATGAAGAAGCTACTGTTTATCAAATTGCCGAATCAAACATTTGGCTACCAGTTCTGAAACCTGCTTCCGAACGATGGTTAGAGTTAGCGTTGGTGGTTGAAAAAACTAGTTCAACGGCGGTTTGGAAACAGACAATCATTGAACTGCAACATTTAGTAAAGCATCATGGTGCGTTTCGGGATGTACGCACGTGGGAATTAACAATTACTGAAACGGAAGAAATCAATAAACCCAAAGTAGACTTATTTCCTCAAACTAGCACGGGGGGGTATGATTCCACTCCCTATCCTCCCCAGGTATTAATTGATCCGAAGAAACAACGTTTAATTTTATTGATAAGTGATTGTATTTCTGTGGCTTGGCGCAGACAATTAATTCATCCAGTGCTAGAGTTGTGGGGACGCAATGGTTTACTTACTATCCTTCAGCTACTCCCTGAACGGCTTTGGGAACGCACGGCTTTAGGTTCAGAAACACCAGTGCAACTGCATTCTCTTAGTCCTGGAGTTGTCAATTCTCAGTTGATTGTTAAATCTTGGGATGAAGATGACATTGAACTTTTTTCAGAAGTCGAGAACAGGGAAGAAGAAACAGGGAACAGTAGTCAGAATAAATCCTCTATAAATGTTCCCGTGGTTACCTTAGAACCCTACCCGCTACTGGCCTGGTCACAGGTAATAGCTGGTCAGGGGAATGTTACCACAGTGGGGTTTAAATTTTATGTATCCGAAAACTCCCAAGCAGAGAGAAGAGAGCTAGATGGTAAACCCAGTCAACCCCAACTCACAGCAGAAGCATTAGTTAGTCGATTTCGTGCTACGGCTTCTCCTATGGCGCGTCGGTTAGCTGGATTAATGGCAGCTGCTCCCGTTAGTTTACCTGTAGTGCAACTAATTCAGCAAACCCTGCTACCAAAATCCGCACAAATTCATGTAGCGGAAGTGTTTATGAGTGGACTCCTCCAATCTATAACCCCTGTAGACCAAGATTCAAATCCCGATTATATTGAGTACGAATTTAAGCCAGGGCTAAAGGAGTTATTAGTAGATTCTGTACCCATTAGTAAAACCCTTTCAGTTCTTGATACAGTATCTGAGTTTGTTGCTGATCACTTAGGGTTATCAGTAAAGGACTTTGAAGCCCGTTTACTGACACCGGCAACTGCAAGTAATGATGGGTTAGAAGAAAAAATTCGTCCCTTTGCACACCTCAAGGCTCAAGTCTTAGGGCGATTAGGAGGGGAGTATGCTCGTTTGGCTGAACAACTGCTCAAAAATGAAGAGTTAGTAGAAGATACCAATAGTACAGAAGATGCCAATAGTGAGGATAATCGAACGGCTCCTAGCATATCAGAAATCCCTACTCCAGATCATCCTTCATCCCAAGACTATCTGCAATTCTTAGAGCAAGTATTGCAAGCAACCGTAGACAGCAAAGGGAACCCCAAAGTCGTCTACCCACTCCTGGAAGCAAACCTCAACAAACTCGATGATAACTTTCTCGATATCCTGCAAACCTGGGCAAGTGATAGATTCTCAGAATTGGAACCAGAAACAACAGAAGCTATTGCTAGAGTTATTGGGGAATTCAGCAGCCTGATCAGGGATTTTCCACTCGGTAATAAAGCCAGTAACATGGAAATCGCCATTGCTGGTTACCAAACAATTATAACAGTTTTTACCCGTGAGAGTAAATCGGAAACTTGGGCAACGATTCAAAACAACCTGGGCAATGCCTACCGTGACAGAATCCGTGGTGAGAGGGCATTGAATCTCGAAAAAGCGATTGCCCAATACCAACTAGCATTGTCAGTTTACACCAAACAAAACTTCCCGATCCAGTGGGCAGGGACTCAAAACAACCTGGGCAATGCCTACCGTGACAGAATCCGTGGTGAGAGGGCATTGAATCTCGAACGTGCTATTGAAGCATACCAACTAGCCTTGTCAGTTCGCACCAAATCAGACTTCCCCTATCATTGGGCACAAACTCAAAACAACCTGGGCTTAGCCTACAGAAACAGAATCCGCGACGACAGGGCATTGAATCTCGAACTAGCGATTGAAGCATACCAACGAGCCTTGTCAGTTTACACCAAATCAAACTTCCCTTACGATTGGGCACAGACTCAAAACAACCTGGGCATAGCCTACAGAAACAGAATTCGCAGCGACAGGGCATTGAATCTCGAACGTGCTATTGAAGCATACCAACTAGCCTTGTCAGTTTACACCAAATCAGACTTCCCCATCGATTGGGCAAGGACTCAAAACAACCTGGGCATAGCCTACAGAAACAGAATCCGCGACAACAGGGCATTGAATCTAGAACTAGCGATTGAAGCATACCAACTAGCCTTGTCAGTTTACACCAAATCAGACTTCCCCATCGATTGGGCAAGGACTCAAAACAACCTGGGCAATGCTTACCTTTACAGAATCTATCAGGATAGGGCTGATAATCTCGAAAATGCCATTGCCGCATACCAACAAGCTTTGACAGTTCGCACCAAATCAGACTTCCCCATCAATTGGGCAGTAACTCAAAACAACCTAGGCATAGCCTATCGTTACAGAATCCGTGGTGATAGGCAAGAGAATCTGAAACAAGCGATTGTTGCATACCAACTAGCATTGGAAGTTCACACCAAAGAAGCAAATCCCATTGAATGTCTCCGAACTTCCCGCAACTTACGCCACCTTCACTTTAAGCAAGGTAACTGGCAAACCGCTATTGATGCCTACCAACAAGCCATTGCTGCATTGCAACTCAGTCGCAGTTGGGCAATGAATGATCAACGCCGTCAAGAGATTATGGCAGAGGCAATAGCAGTTTATCAAAAACTGGTGCAAGCCTATATCAATATAGAACAATCGGATAAAGCGATAGAAACAGTCGAACGCAGCAAAGACCGCAACCTAGTGGAACTCCTCACCAACCGCGACCTTTATCCTAAAGGCAACGTTCCCCAAGAGATAATTACCGAGTTAGATCGACTGCGTCGAGAGATTCCATGGTAGTGATCAACATGTAGTGATGGCATAATCTAACCCAACAAACATTTATTGTAGTTATGAGCAAAATCCCAAATAGCTCTTAGGTGATTTTCCCGGTTTTTTGGCAATGCTTAGGTTTTTATAACTATATAATTTATCAAATAGGTGAGGTAGAGAACTTTGGTATTTTAGGGAATAGGAAATCTCTATTTTATGCACGCAGCGCTCTGCATACTTGCTCACTAGTAACCGCTAACTGATTTCCTAACCCTGGATTCTAAGTTGCTTTAGTCTAAAAAGCTAAAGGCATTGGCTAACCACTAAACCAGGTAGTGACAATGAGTATAACGATATGATTGTACAAGTTAATTTTACCATTTTCTAAAATCGCTCCATCCCGACTCCCTACTCCCTCAAATCCAAGACTTCATACCTCACCAAATTAGAACTCCTCTAACTATACCAATAAAAAAAAATCGGTCAAGTTGTGGTTAACCCCAATCCTTGACCGATTTCTATTGTGTAAGCCACCACAAATACAGCGGAGCTCAAATCTAGATACTGTTGATCAACGAATAAATTCCTCAGTGGTCAGTGGTCAGCTTTGTGGCACAGGCTTCCAGCCTGTGACCTAACCCATAAGCTGATAGCTGATAACTGATAACTGATCGCTTCAAAATAACCTCCACAATTCCTAGTCGCCAGGGCGTCAAAACCCTGGCAAAACCCTATCCTAGTCTACATAAAAATATCGAATCAAAAAGGTCATAACCTCACCAGGCTTTTCAGTAGGTTCTGGAGTGCTCCACTCGTCGGGATAGGCGTATTTAAGGGCATAGATGGCATTAATCGTATTCCGAACTTGTTCAGGAGAACCGATCAAAACGTACTTGACTTTCTTAGGTTTACGACCAGGGTTTTCAGGAGTTTGATTGTCATCGGAGTTAGGCGGAATGTTTTTTGTCATGATCAACAGTATCCTTAAATGGTGTACATTATTAATATATAAATAAATTAATCCAATGTCAAGGGGTTTAGGAATTTTTTTTATTACGAAATTTAAAATTGCTATAATAGTAAATAGGACATAAATAAGAGATTTATGTGGTTAGTATGGGGAGGGTATTTAGTGTGGTAATTTTGGTAAAAATATTAGAATTTTAGCCCAATTACAAACGCAATTGCTCCTACTCCCTACTCCCTGCTCCCTTCTCCCTGCTCCCTGCTCCCTACTCCCTATTCCCTACTCCCGACTCCCTACTCCCTATCCCCTAAACTAAAACTGTAGATGGAGGATTTTAAGCATGGCTAATTTAACGGTCAAAGATTTAGAAACGCTGCAAGCACAGCATCCTGATTATCAGATAGAATTAATAGGGGGAGAAATTATTTTTATGAGTCCTTCAGGGTTAGAATCCGATGAAGTAGCCATAGAAATCGCTGCTCAACTTCGTAACTGGGTAAGACCCCGCAAATTAGGAAGAGTTTCTGGTTCTAGTGGTGGTTTTCGCTTACCGAATAAAGATGGGGATGTTCGTGCCCCGGATGCGTCTTTTATCTTAGCTGAACGTCTACCTCGCACTACGGAAGATTACGCCGAATTAGTCCCTGATTTGACATTTGAGGTAAAATCTAAAAGCGATAGCCTACCAAAATTGCGCCAGAAGATACAGCAATTTCTGGAATTGGGAACTACAGTTGGGGTGTTAGTAGATCCGAGAACTCGCACGATGGAAGTTTATCGCCTCAATCAGGATAAAGTTGTGCTGGGGGATGGGGATGTGCTGCAAGTACCAGAATTGCTTCCTGGTTGGGAATTACCTATTGTTGAAGTGTGGGCACCGGAGTTTGATTGAGTATAGACAAGGGAACAGGGAATAGGGAATAGGGAAGAGGCAATAGGCAATAGGCAATAGGCAATAGGCAATAGGCAAGAGTGAGATTATAAAGTAGGGTGGGCAAAGTAATATAATCATTAATACTCAACAAAACCAAACTGTTTTTGCCCACCCTACTACTCTCCCCGATTCCCTGTTCCCTATTCCCTGTTCCCTATATAAACCTGTAAAACCATGAGATTCATCAGCCCGAAAACTGACTTTGCTTTCAAGAAAATCTTTGGCTCAGATCAGAGTAAGGATATTCTGATTTCCTTCCTCAATGCCATGATATACTCTGGTAATTCCGTCATCCAGGATTTAGAAATTATTGATTCCTATAGTGACGAGTATTTGGTAAATTTCAAAGATACTTATCTGGATGTTAAGGCAGTATTAGAGGATGAAACGACTGTCCTGATTGAAGTGCAAATCTGGAATGTAAAGGATTTCGAGAAGCGAGTGGTTTATAACTTGTGCCAAACCTATGGAAATCAACTTAAATCGGGAAAGATATATTTCGATATCAATCCAGTCATTGCTTTAACCATAACCGATTTTAAGTTATTCCCCTCAACCGAAAAAGTCATTAGCTGTTTTTACTTTCAAGAAGAAGAAGACCACTTGCCTTATCAGGAAAATGAATTAAAGTTGGTGTTTGTGGAACTCCCTAAATTTACTAAGCAACTGGAAGACTTGGAAAGTGTGATCGATAAGTGGATCTTTTTTATCAAAGAAGCACCCAACTTAGAAATCATTCCTGACCAGCTCAAAGAAATCCCACAGCTAGAACAAGCTTTAACAATAGCGAATCAAGCGGGGTTTAGTGAGTCAGAATTGGAAAAGATTTGGAAACAGGAAATGGCCTTGTGGGACTGGCGAGGTGCATTGAATTTTGCGAAAAGGGAAGGACGAGAAGAAGGACGAGAAGAAATAAGGCTAGAAGGACGAGAACAAGGTAGACTTGAAGGAAAATACCAGATTGCTAAACAGATGAAGGCCGCTGGGTTACCCCTGAGTGATATTGCTCAATATACGGGGTTGACTATCGATGAAATTAATCAGTTGTCCTAAGAGAGAAAGAAAAAGTTCAAAAAAATACCAATTAACGTAGGGTGGGCAAAATAGCAGGGCTATTTCATTCTAAATATAAACAAGATATGGTATAATTGAGCGCAAATTTAGTCTAATCCATCTACTCTTGTGTCTCAAATCGCAATTATAGAAGCCTTTGCAGAGCTCGAAGACCCTCGTC